>JALRGZ010000118.1 GCA_023253295.1 Flavobacterium sp. | reverse complement strand
GCAAAGTTACCAAATTATAAAAACAACACATTAGCATTTATGTGAATAGATGTGATAAATCAACAAATAGTCCTTAAATTTGCACCATGCAAATCGAGAAAAAAGACATACGAGCTCTATCTAAAGAAGAATTACGCAATTTTTTTGTTGCTAATAAGGATAAAGCCTTCCGTGGAAATCAAGTTTATGAATGGTTGTGGAGCAAAGGAGCACACAGTTTTGAAGATATGACTAATATCTCCAAAGGAACTCGTGCCATGCTGGAAGATAATTTTGTAATCAATCACATAAAGGTTGATACCATGCAGCGTTCGGATGACGGAACGGTTAAGAATGCGGTTCGTTTGCACGATGGTTTAGTGGTGGAGTCGGTTTTGATTCCTACCGAAACCAGAACAACTGCTTGTGTTTCAAGTCAGGTAGGTTGTAGTTTGGATTGTAATTTTTGCGCAACTGCACGCTTAAAGAGAATGCGAAATCTGGAACCTGCCGAAATTTACGATCAGGTTCTTGCTATAGATAGAGAAAGTCGTTTATACTTTAATCATCCCTTATCGAATATTGTTTTTATGGGAATGGGTGAGCCGTTGATGAATTACAACAATGTAATCAAAGCTATTGATATGATTACTTCGGAAGAAGGATTAGGGATGTCACCAAAACGTATTGTGGTTTCGACTTCAGGGATTCCAAAGATGATTAAAAAAATGGCTGATGATGAGGTGAAATTCAAATTAGCGGTTTCTTTGCACTCGGCTATTGATGAGGTAAGAGCCCGAATTATGCCTTTTTCTAAAAACTTCCCTTTGGCTGATTTACGTGAAGCATTGGAATATTGGTACCAAAAAACAAGAAGTAAGGTTTCTTATGAATATGTGGTTTGGAAAGGTATCAATGATAATAAAGCTGCTGTAGATGCTCTGGTTAAGTTTTGCAAATATGTACCTTGTAAAGTGAACTTAATTGAATACAATCCAATTGAGGATGGAGAATTTCAACAGGCTTCAGAAGAGGCAATTAATGCTTATATAAAAGGTCTGGAATCTATTGGTGTAGTTGTTAAAGTGAGAAGGAGTAGGGGGAAAGATATTGATGCTGCTTGCGGACAATTGGCAAATAAAGAAGCTTAAGGAGGATAAAATATCTTTTTAGAATAGAACTATTTTATTTAAAATAGTATATTTGAAATCTAAATGAATGTTACCTCTCAAATAAAGCAGCCCATATTTAATGAAATGGAACTTTTCGAAAAAAAGTTCTATGAATCGATGTCTTCGCAAGTGGCGTTGCTTAACCGAATTACCTACTATATAGTCAATCGTAAAGGGAAACAAATGCGCCCTATGTTTGTTTTTCTAACTGCTAAGATGATTTCGGGAGGGAATGTAAATGAAAGAACCTATCGTGGCGCATCGGTAATTGAGTTAATTCATACTGCCACTTTGGTGCATGATGATGTGGTGGATGATAGTAATCGTAGACGTGGATTTTTTTCTATTAATGCGCTTTGGAAAAATAAAATTGCTGTATTGGTTGGAGATTATTTATTGTCTAAAGGTTTATTGCTTTCCATTGATAACGGCGATTTTGATTTGCTTCAAATTATTTCAGTCGCTGTTCGCGAAATGAGTGAAGGTGAATTATTGCAAATAGAAAAAGCCCGAAGATTAGATATTACTGAAAGTGTTTATTACGAAATTATCCGAAAAAAAACAGCCACGCTTATTGCTGCCTGTTGTGCATTGGGTGCTAAATCAGTCTCAGATGATACAGTTCAGGTAGAAAATATGCGCAAGTTTGGAGAGCTAATCGGAATGGCTTTCCAAATCAAAGACGATTTATTTGACTATACTGATGATGCCATTGGTAAACCTACAGGAATTGATATCAAAGAGCAAAAAATGACTTTGCCTTTAATTCATGTTTTGAATACTTGTACTTCAAAAGAAAAAAGTTGGTTAATCAATTCAATTAAAAACCATAATAAAGATAAAAAGCGTGTCAAAGAAGTGATTGCTTTTGTCAAAAATAATAATGGTTTGGCTTATGCCGAAAATAAGATGATTCAATTTCAGCAAGAAGCCTTACAGTTGCTTGAGAATTACCCCGATTCTGATTTTAAAGAAGCCCTTACAATCATGGTAAATTACGTGATTGAAAGAAAAAAATAATCATAATTACTCTTCTTGTCTCATTATTTTATTCCTTTTTTTGATTTTTAATTTATAAAATCGAAAAAAAACACCTTTCATACAACCTTTTTGAATTGTAAATCGTCTATGCTAATAGAAACACCTTAACTATTTTGAAAGTAATCAACTTACATCAACAAGAAAACGAATTAATTCAGTTAGCGGTCGAGAACAATCGGCAAGCACAACAAAAGATTTATACTCAGTTTTCTCCAAAGATGTTATCCGTTTGCCGTCAATATATAAAAGACATTCATCAAGCCGAAGATGTAATGATTACTGCATTTATGAAGGTTTTTGTGAATCTAAAAAACTTTCAGCACAAAGGAAGTTTTGAAGGTTGGATAAGGCGTATTATGGTGAATGAATGTATTTCGTTCATTCGAGTTGACAAGAAAGTGAAATATGTTGAAGATGAAAACTATTTTGAAGAAAGTTTTAACAACATTGATAGTCAGTTTTCGGTAGATGAAATCCAGTTTTTAATAGATAGTTTGCCGGATGGCTATAAAATGGTGTTCAATTTATATGTAATCGAAGGATATAAACATCATGAAATTGCTGCTATGTTAGGAATTAGTGAGGGTACATCGAAATCGCAATTGTCTCACGCCAGAAAAATGCTGCAAGGACAGCTTAGTAATTTAAAAAAGTATGACAATGGAACCGAATAAATTTGAAGAAGAAATCAGAAATAAGTTAAATGAACGCGAAATTCAACCTTCAGCAGCAACTTGGACAAAACTGGAGGGAATGCTTTCGGCTGAGGATAAACCTAGAGCTAAATTTCCTTGGTGGTATGTTGCAGCAAGCGTATTGGGTTTTTTATTGGTGGGGACGGTGTATTTTTCACTGAATCGGGGAAAACTTTTCAGATTGATGGAAAGAAAAAATCTTTTATTCAAAGAATTATTGTTTCCACATCGGATAAATGGAGTGACCCCGCGGAAAAAGCTCTAAGTGGACAAACTATT
>JALRGZ010000212.1 GCA_023253295.1 Flavobacterium sp. | reverse complement strand
TTCGAATTGATAAGAATAACCTCGATTCCTTCTTCACGAATAGAACGAGCTGATTGCGATCCTGCGTAATCGAATTCGCAAGCTTGACCAATAACAATAGGACCTGAACCTATAATTAAAACTGATTTGATTGAAGTGTCTTTTGGCATTATGATGTAATTATTGTTTTTTCAAGTTTTTTATCGCTCAATTTAAAAGATTTAAATGACTTAACTCGCTATAAATCTTAATTTTGAGTATTATTTCAGACAAGGTATAAAAAAGGGCGATACTAAAAAAAGTAACGCCCTTATTTATGCTTTTACAAACATTATTTTTTGTGTCTAGGTTCGCTAGAAACAGTTAATTTATGTCTTCCTTTAGCTCTTCTACGCGCAAGAACTTTTCTTCCATTTGCAGAAGCCATTCTGTCCATAAATCCGTGTTTATTTCTTCTTTTTCTTTTCGATGGTTGAAACGTTCTCTTGCTCATTGCTTTGTATCTTTAAATCTTATTAATTGTATCTTTTATTTTTTGATATGGTGGTTATTTCTAAACCGAGTGCAAATATACAAAGACTTTTTTTTCTAGCAAGAAGTTTTATAAAAATATTTTTAATTCCTTTTACTATATTTGCAAACACAAATTATACACCTATCATGTTAAACAAGAATATCAAACTTATTATCGCTGGACTTATTGTAATTACTAGCATTTGGCAATTTACAGAAAACAATATAGGAAATGGAATCTTCTTATTATTACTTACTGTAATTCCTGTTTTTCTATATTATAGAAACGAATTCATCTTATTAGCTTTTTTAAAATTAAGAAAACAAGATTTTGAAGGTGCTCAAAAATGGCTTTCACATATTAAAAACCCTCAGGCAGCACTAACAAAAAAACAAGAAGGTTACTTTAATTACCTTCATGGAATTATGCTTTCACAAACAAACATCAATCAATCAGAGAAATATTTCAAGAAAGCCATCGAGTTAGGCTTATCAATGGATATGGATTTAGCTGTAGCTAAATTAAACTTAGCCGGAATTGCTTTGTCAAGAAGAAGAAAAATTGAAGCTAACAATTTAATCTCTGAAGTAAAGAAATTAGACAAACAAGGCATGTTGAAAGACCAAATCAACATGATGAAAGAGCAAATGAAAAAGATATAATTTCATTTAAACACATAAAAAATCCGTCCCGAAAGCAATCAGGACGGATTTTTTTATACCCAATAGACATGTATTAACTATAAATCAAATTATTAGCATCTAAAATAATTGCCGGCAAATTTGCATTAAACCATCGGTATTTAGTATATATCATCACATGAGTCCCCCCTTCAACAACTACACATTTGTTAATATTTTTAATTGGAAACATATTATCCTTGTCGCCATGAATATGAATTACACGTTCATCCTCCTCTAAACGACTCCATAAAACCACCTTTTCAACCGCCCATTTAAGATAATACACATCTCGAACCGACAAAAAAGTATCATATAACTGCATACGATGTGACATTTTTTCCCCAAAAACAAACTGAGCCAACTTACCAAAACTCAAAATCAATCGAATTGGAATCAATTTATAGAGCAATGTTTTTCGAGCAAAACGTATTCGTTTAGGAAATTCCGACTCCGATTTCACACTCGAAATGATAATTATTTTTTGAACCTTAAGAAACTTTGCCATTTCCTGCACCACAATACCCCCAAAAGAAACACCTATTAAAACCACATTTTCTTTTTTTACATGCGCAGCTATACGCTTGGCATAATTTCCCAGAGTTTCGCCACGCACCGGAACCTCCCATTCTAAATAATGAATATCAAAAAGAGCATCATCCAACTTAATCCTTTCAAAAATCAGAGGATTGGCTGCCAAACCAGGCATAAAATAAACAGGAATTCTACTCATAATACTATTTCAAATTTGAAATTACCAAAATACTAATTTAAAGTTTCAAAAAACAAATTAGTGATTAAGTAAAAACACTACTCTAAACTTTAACACCAGCTTCAATGTTAAATTCATTTGATTTTGGCTATCAATTACTTAACTTTACAATTCCTCAATTTCAGATAGAAATCTCATCAAAAACAAAGCTTTTGAAGAATTATAATTTTCTCAAAAAAAGAGAGAAGCATTTTTCTTTAATTCCGCTTAAAAAATAAATAATAAATCATGGAAACAATTTCTTCAATTGAAATCAAAGACAACACTTTTGCCCGACAATTCGAAACCACTATTCCAGAAGGCCTTATCACAGTAGAATACTCACTTCAAGAACGAAAAATATTTTTAACAAAAATCAACACTCCTGAGCATTTTGAAAACGAAAACACCATTGACACTATTCTTAAAAATATTTTGGACAACACTATAGAACAAAAAATGAGAGTGGTTCCAACCTACCCCAGAATTGTTCAGTTTTTCAAAAAAAACCCTTCCTACAAAGAATTACTTCCTCCCGGAATACGAATATAAAACACAAAAAAAAGGCATGAACTCATAGAATTCATGCCTTTTTCAATATATTAGAATTGAATTTTATTTTTCAATCTCCCTCATACTTTCCATCTTCTTATGAGCTAAGAACCCTGAAATATCCTCAAAGTGCTCCACTACTCTTTTATTTCCAAATTCAAAAACCTTAGTCGCTAATCCATCTAAGAAATCACGGTCGTGTGAAACTAAAATCAAAGTTCCATCAAAATCACGTAAAGCATCTTTAATAATATCCTTGGTTTTCATATCTAAGTGGTTCGAAGGCTCATCCAGAATTAACAAGTTCACCGGCTCTAATAACAATTTAATCATTGCTAAACGCGTTTTCTCACCTCCGGAAAGCACTTTTACTTTCTTAGTGATATCATCTCCTTGAAACATGAAGGCTCCCAGAATATTTTTAATCTGCGTACGAATATCTCCTACTGCAATACTATCTATCGTTTCAAATATAGTTGCATTTTCATCCAATAAAGAAGCCTGATTTTGCGCAAAATAACCTATTTGTGCATTATGTCCGATTTCCACACTTCCACCATCAATACCAATTTCTTTCATGATAGCTTTAATCATTGTAGATTTACCTTCACCATTTTTCCCTACAAAAGCTACTTTTTGACCTCTTTCGATAACAATATTAGCATCTTTAAATACTACGTGATCACCATAAGATTTAGCCAAATCTTTAACCACAACCGGATATTGACCAGAACGTGCTGCCGGAGGAAACTTTAATCGTAAAGCCGAAGTATCTACTTCATCAACCTGCACAATTTCTAACTTCTCTAACATTCTAACACGAGATTGCACTGCATCCGTTTTAGAAAAAGTTCCTTTGAAACGCTCAATAAAAGCACGATTATCAGCAATCATTTTTTGTTGTTCATCATAAGCTTTTTGCTGATGAATTCTGCGGTCTTTACGCAATTCTAAATAATGAGAATATTTAGCTTTATAATCATAAATACGCCCCATTGTTACTTCAATAGTACGATTGGTAATATTATCCACAAAAGCTCTATCATGTGAAATTACCACAACCGCCTTAGCCGAATTAACCAAGAAATCTTCTAACCATTGAATACTTTCGATATCCATGTGGTTAGTAGGCTCATCCAATAAAATCAAATCAGGTTTTCGTAATAAGATTTTAGCCAATTCAATACGCATTCTCCATCCTCCGGAAAATTCAGAAGTCTTACGATCAAAATCAGCACTAACAAAACCCAGACCTTTTAATACTTTTTCAACCTCAGCCTCATAATTAACTTCTTCAATCGCGTAAAACTTTTCACTTAAATCCGAAACACGCTCAATCAACTTCATATAATCGTCACTTTCATAATCCGTACGAATCGTTAATTGCTCATTGATTTCATCAATTTCAGCTTTCATAGAAAAAACTTCTGAGAAAGCTTTAGAAGCTTCTTCTTTTACCGTAGCCGTATCGGTTGTCAATAAATGCTGAGGCAAATAAGCAATAACCGCTTCTTTTGGAGCCGAAATACTTCCGGTAGATGGCTTACTGTTTCCTGCGATAATTTTCAACAAAGTTGATTTTCCCGCCCCATTCTTACCCATAAGGGCAATTTTATCGTTCTCATTAATTGCAAAAGAAACATCACTAAAAAGCGTTGTTCCACCAAACTGAACGGATATATCGTTAATTGTAATCATTTGGTATTATATAAATTTATAGACTCGATTAAACAAGTTTGTAAAATCGATTTTGATTTTAAAAAGTGCAAAGATAGATGAATTAACTATTTGTTGAGCAGAAAAAAAAACATCCTGAAAACAGATTTAATATTCTGCTTTCAGGATGCACTTTTATAGTAATAAAAAACTAATCTTCTTTATGCTTGTAAATTGTATTCCAAATATGAGCATTGGTAACACCAATGTTTTCAGGAATAAAAACAGGATCTTTCCCTTCTTTCTTTTGTTTTTCGTAATCCAACAATGCCTTCAGAGCAGGCTTTTGCAAAAGAATAATTGCAATAATATTAAACCAAGCCATTAAACCAACTCCTAAATCTCCCATAGCCCAAGCCAAAGTAGCCTGATTTATTGAACCGTACATAATAACAAACATCATTAATACTTTCAAAATATAGTAAAACTTAGGCGACTCTACTTTTCTTGTCAAATAAGAAATATTCGTTTCGGCAATATAATAATAAGCGATAACAGTTGTAAAAGCAAAGAAAAACAATGCAATTGCCACAAAATAAGAACCAAAGCCCGGAAACACAGTATCCATTGCATTCTGTGTATAAGCCGGACCAATCGCTACATTATTCAATCCATGATATAAAAATTCAGACGCTCCATTTGTTCCAAAACCTGGATTCTGAACATTATACATCCCTGTAATCAAAATCATAAATCCAGTTGCCGAACACACAAACAAGGTATCAATATATACCGAAAACGACTGTACCAAACCTTGTTTTGCAGGATGAGAAACATTGGCAGCAGCAGCAATATGCGGTGCTGTACCTTGTCCTGCTTCATTAGAATAAACTCCTCTTTTCACCCCCCATTGAATAGCTAGTCCAAACACAGCTCCAAAACCAGCTTGCATATTGAAAGCGCTTTTCAAAATCAAAGTAATAACATCTCCCAATTGACTGATATTAACCACAATAATAATTAAAGCCAAAATTATATAACCAATTGCCATAAAAGGAACCACATATTCAGTAAACTTTGCAATCCTTTTTACTCCTCCAAAAACGATTGCTCCAAACAACAACACCATTCCTAATCCAGAAATCCATGTCTCAATATGAAAGGCATTTTTAATTCCTTCTGCCACCGAATTCGCCTGAACTCCCGGTAAGAAAATCCCAGCCGAAATAACTGAAACAACAGCAAATAAAATCCCAAACCATTTCATTCCTAAACCTCTTTCAATATAAAAAGCAGGCCCTCCTCTAAATTCTCCTAAATGTTTTTCTTTATAAATCTGAGCTAATGTTGCCTCCACATAGGCTGTACTTGCTCCTAAAAAAGCGACTGTCCACATCCAGAACATAGCTCCCGGACCACCAAAAGCGATAGCGGTAGCCACCCCAGCAATATTACCGGTACCTACCCTACCCGCCAAAGACATTGCCAACGCCTGAAAAGAAGAAACACCTGAATCAGTACTTTCTCCATCAAACAATAGACGCACCATTTCTTTTATGTGTCTTAATTGTAAAAAACGAGTTCGTATTGAAAAATAAAACCCAATACCCAAACACAAAAAAATTAATGCGTTACTCCAAACAATATCATTTAATGCTCCAACAAAATCTTCCATATCCTAATTTTATTATTCACCAAAAAAACAACAAAACAATCAATTATCAAATATTTTTTGAATAAAAATCAAAGAAACAACTATAAATAAAAAAATACTTCATCCATCACAGACAAAGTATCCTTAAAACTTCTAAGCATTCACAACAACTAACTATTCTTTTCGCCACTTTTTTGTCTCTTCAAAAACGTGTTCTAAAATAGCTGCTTCTTTTTCATCAAACTCCACACCTCTTCTACCCATTACTAATCTAGCCGTTTCAAAAGCCTTTTTAGTAACATAAGTTGTAAATCCGGCCGCTCCGCCCCAAGAAAAACTTGGTACAAAGTTTCGAGGAAATCCGGCACCAAAAACATTAGCACTTACCCCGACTACTGTACCCGTATTAAACATAGTATTAATTCCGCATTTACTATGATCCCCCATCATTAATCCGCAAAACTGTAATCCCGTCCTGGCAAAACCTTCGGTTTCGTAACTCCACAAACGTACTTCATCATAATTATTTTTCAAATTCGAATTATTACTATCCGCACCAATATTACACCATTCCCCTAAAACTGAATTTCCTAAAAACCCATCATGCCCTTTATTCGAATAGCCAAATAACACCGAATTATTTACCTCTCCTCCAATTTTAGAAAAAGGCCCTACCGTCGTTGGCCCATAAATTTTAGCACTCATTTTAACCACCGATCCTTCACATAATGCAAAAGGCCCACGTATTACCGATCCTTCCATTATTTCAGCATCTTTTGCTATATATATAGGTCCTGTAGATGCATTTAAGGTTACATATTCTAATTTTGCACCTTCTTCAATAAAAACATTTTCCGGAGCAATAACATTTACACTTTTAGGAATTGACTGTGATTTTCTGTCTTCCGTTAAAAATTCAAAATCTTCACGAATAGCAGCCCCGTTTTTAGCAAAAATATCCCAGGTATTCATAACCGTAATACAATCTTCGTCGTACTCGATAATTTCATAATTATCAAAATCAACCTCTTCCTGACTGTCATTCGTAAAAAAGGCAATCACTTCTTCTCCTTTAAAAATAGCCTGATTCGGCTCTAAATTAGCGACCATTTCCGCCAAAACTTCATTCGGAAGAAAAGAAGCATTAATCATTACATTCTCCTCCAATTCCACCATTGGATATTTATCCGATAAATAATCCTCTGTCAAAGTGGTGATGGTTGACCCAAGATAACGTTCCCATTTTTGACGAATAGTCATAATCCCAATAAGAATATCCGCTACCGGACGTGTGAAAGTAAAGGGCAATAAAGCATTACGAGCAGGTCCGTCAAAAAGTATATAATTCATAAAGTATCTATTTATAAGTTGCGGTTTTTCTTAAAATCCGAGTCAAAGTTACAAAGTTTTCGTAGAGATAAAAACAAAAAAGCCTCCCAAAAGGAAGGCTTGATTTATTTAAAAACAAATTAAAATTATTTAATGTGTTTAGCGTATTTAGTTTTGAATTTATCAATACGTCCTGCAGTATCGATAAGTTTAGATTTACCTGTATAAAAAGGGTGAGAAGTTCTAGAAATCTCCATTTTTACAACTGGATATTCTACACCTTCGTGTACAATTGTTTCTTTAGTTTCTGCTGTAGACTTAGTAATAAAAACATCATCATTTGACATGTCTTTAAAAGCAACTAATCTGTAATTTTCTGGGTGAATTCCTTTTTTCATGATAAATTTTTTATTCGTTTGTTGAAATAATTCGTTCTGAAGCTTTTTCATTTCATAGAAAAAGGTATAAACGTCTTATGACTTTTTGTTTATTCTGTTTTTAATTTCAGAGTGCAAAAATACACTTATTTTTTAATATACAAATCTTTAATGTGTCAACTTCAAGATCGCCGATCTTTGCATTGGTGATAGCAGCCGTTCCGATCTTGGCATTGGTGAT
>JALRGZ010000087.1 GCA_023253295.1 Flavobacterium sp. | reverse complement strand
TTGAAGTCTTTAGTGTAAACATCAATGTTAACATCCTGAAGAAACACCAAAGGAATTTTTTTCTGATTGCAATTGGCTATAAAACGGGTAGCTTTATCGGCACTATCAGAGTAAATTACACCACCAAATTGCAATTCGCCTTTTTTGGTTTTAATTACCTTACGTTGGTTGGCTACAATTCCCACCGCCCAACCGTCAATACGGGCATAGGCTGTAATGATAGTTTGTCCGTAGCCTTCTTTGTATTCTTCCATTTCTGAATTGTCTACCAAACGAAGAATGATTTCCTTCATGTCGTATTGTTCGCTACGTGCTTTGGGTAGAATTCCGTAAATTTCTTTAGGTTCTAGTGCCGGTTTCACGGCTTTTATTCGGTTGTAGCCTGCTTTTTCGTAATCGCCTATTTTTTCTACAATATTTTTGATTTTGTCTAAGGCGTCTTTATCATCTTTGGCTTTATAGTCGGTCACACCTGAAATTTCGCAATGTGTAGTTGCACCACCCAGTGTTTCATTGTCAATGTTTTCACCAATAGCTGCTTTTACCAAATAACTTCCTGCCAAAAATATACTGGCGGTTTTGTCAACAATAATCGCTTCGTCGCTCATAATAGGTAAATAAGCGCCACCAGCCACGCAACTTCCCATTATAGCCGAGATTTGAGTGATTCCCATACTACTCATGATAGCATTGTTTCTAAAAATGCGACCAAAATGTTCTTTGTCCGGGAAAATTTCATCCTGCATGGGCAAATACACTCCGGCACTGTCCACTAAATAGATAATTGGGATTTTGTTTTCCATCGCAATTTCCTGAGCGCGAAGGTTTTTCTTGGCTGTTATTGGAAACCAGGCACCTGCTTTTACAGTAGCATCATTGGCCACAATAATACATTGTTTGCCTTTGATGTAACCTATTTTCACCACCACACCTCCAGATGGACATCCGCCATGTGCTGCGTACATGCCATCTCCAACAAAAGCCCCAATTTCAATACTTTCTGCATTTGTATCTAACAAATAATCGATACGTTCACGCGCTGTCATTTTGCCTTCAGCGTGCAATTTTTGAATGCGTTTTTCGCCTCCTCCTAGTTTTATTTTGGAGAATTTTTGTTTTAAATCAGAAAGTAAAAGTTTATTGTGGTCTTCGTTTTTATTGAAGTTGATATCCATATTGAAATTGTGTTTGGGAAAATTTAAAGCTAAAATACAAAACCATTAATCCATTTTTACAGGAAAAAGAAATATTTTTTATTTGGAACACAGATAAAACAGATTTAGCTGATTTACACCAATGAAAGATATTAAACTTTGAAAAACTCTTTTTTTTATGTAAGATTTTCTGAGTTAGAAGTGGAAAAAAATAACCGCAAATTCTCAAGGTTTTAATTTGAAAATTTGCGGAAAAAATAAAAAAATAATATTATTTCTTGGAATCGTTTACAAGTCGTTTTAAAATAGCCCATTGTTTTAAGGCATCGCGAGCTTCAACTGCAGGATAACCTAACATGGTTTTTCCAGCAGGGATATCGCAAGTAACACCGGATCCGGCACCAATTACTGCTCTATCACCAATCGTGGTATGGTCTTTTATCGAAGCACTTCCGCCAATGATAACACCATTTCCTAAGGTTACAGATCCTGCAAGACCACTGTTTCCAGCCATGATGCAAAATTTCCCCAGTTTACTGTTGTGTCCTATTTGTACTAAATTATCAATTTTGCAGCCATCGCCCACAATTGTAGAGCTGAATTTTCCTCTGTCGACACAACTATTAGCACCAATTTCAACGTGATTACCAATGATTACATTCCCAATTTGTGGAATTTTTACCAAACCTCTTTCCGGGCAAGGTCTAAAACCAAAGCCATCCGCTCCGATGGTAGCATTAGGATGGATAATACAATGGTTACCAATATGGCAACGTTCTCTAATTACTGTACCTGACCATATTACAGTGTTTTTTCCGATGGTACATTCATCAAGAATGGTAGTGTTGGGGTAAATAATACTGTTTTCGCCAATACTAACTTTTGGTCCGATATAGCTTCCGGCACCAATTTTAGTTCCGTTTCCAATTACGGCTGTAGAATCCACAACTGCAGTAGGATGGATATCAACATAAAATTCGGGCATCGGAAGCGCAAAAAGTTCTAAAATTTGGGACATAGCCAAGTCGGCATTTTTTACTTTAATAAAAGCTCTGTTTTCACCTGGTTCAATGGAGATGTCTTCGTTTACAACAGCAATACTTGCTTTCGAAGTAGCCCAAAGTTTTTCATATTTTTTGTTGCCAATGAATGAGATTTCTGAATGGCTTGCGACTTCAAGTTGCTCAGCTGCAGTAATATTTTGTGAAGTACTGCCGAAAATAACGCCCTGTAAGACATTGTTTATTTCTTCAATAGAGTAGGATTTCATGGTTTCCTTAGGTGCGTTAGTTTATAAAGTTTCAAATAAAGCGATTCTAAATTGATAAACCTAACGTTTTAATAGTTCTATGCGGAAATAGGTGTAGTTTACTATCGTTTTAAATTTTATTTGGGAAGAAAAAAAGCCTAAAAAGTTTTTTGATTGGTTTTTTAAAAAGAAAAGCCATCTCAATTATTTTTTGAGATGGCTTTTATGTTATAGAGATTTAGGTTGTTAACGGTTTCTGTGTCCGTAGTGTTTACCATTGTCGTGTTTTCCTCTGTAATTATCAGCATAACGATTGTCATAACGACGGTTGTCATAATATCTTCCTTCTACATATCTTCTGTTATAATTACGATTGTTATCGTATCTATCATTGTGGCAGTTGTAGTAAGTATAAGGTCTGCTTCCGTGATAACCATTTAAAGCAATTCTACGAGCATGAACTAAATCGTAGTTTCTGTATTGTACAGGTAAATATCTGGAACGACACCAATTACCATTGTTTAAGTATACATATAATGAAGCATTCACATCAAAATAAGCTTGAACGTCTGGTAAGTAATAAAAATCTACGTTCACATGATTTTGTGGTACCCAGGCTGGTCTAACAACCACTGCTGGTGCTCCTATATTTACATTGATTGAAACTTGTGCTTGAGAAGTACTAGCAGCTGCAAATAAAATGATTCCTGTTGCGATTAATTTTAAAGTTCTCATGATTTCTATATTTTTAAGTTATTTTGGGGTTTTTGTTTTAAATATCTAATTGTATTAGATGAATTTCAATTAGCATGCCAAAAATATTTTGTTAACTTTATTTTAACTTTTTTAAACTTTAAAAAAAGGAACACAATACGCGTTTCTTTTTATTTTGGATGAAACATTAATGTTTTTTGTTACCATGACCATTGCCATTATTGCCTTGGTTTTGTTTGTTATACGATTTGTATTTTTTGTTGTCTTGTTTGTGACCAATCGTTTTTTGTGGATTACCTTTATAGCCTTTATAGTATTTTACTTTATGGCTTTTAAAATATTTATAAGGTGTTTTTCCATGGTAATCGGTTAAAACAACTTTGTATCCATTATATAAGTCATAGTGTCTATAAGGTCTAGGTAAGTGTTTGGTACGAATCCATCTTCCATTGTTGAAGTAAATAAATTGTGAAAGGCGAATGTCAAAGTAACATTCAAGATCAGGTAAATAATAAAATTCAACATTTGTATAACCTGCCGGACCCCATGCAGGAGGAGTGCCGATGTTAACATTCACTGATACCTGTGCATGCGAGTTAGCTCCTAAAAACAGAATAATTCCAGCAATGATTAATTTAATTGTTTTCATAATTTATAGTTTTAAAATTTGAGGATTATTTTTTATGATTAAGACCAATTAGCGTGCCAGTGTCTGTTTTGTTAACTTTTTATTAACATTTTTAAGAATGCTAAAAAAAAGAAACGCTATTAGCGTTTCTTTATTATTTAGTAGTGAAAAAAATTAATGTTTTTTATGTCCGTTATTAACGTTTTTATTACCCCAATGATCATTATTGTGTTTATTAGATCCATGAGAATTATGGTAATGACCAATGGTTTTTTGAGGTTTTCCTTTGTATCCTTTATAATATTTTGTTTTGTGATATTTAAAGTATTTATAAGGCGCTTTTCCATGATAACCATTTAGAACTACTTTGTAACCATGGTATAAATCATAATGACGATAAGGTCCTGGTAAGTATCTTGAGTGAATCCATCTTCCATTGTTGAAATAAATAAATTGTGATAGACGTATATCATAATAAGATTGGATATCTGGCAAATAATAATAATCTATATTAGTGTATCCAGCAGGTCCCCAGGCTGGAGGTGTTCCAATATTTACGTTAACTGAAACTTGAGCATGAGAAGTTGTGGAAAATAAGATTAAGGCTGCTATGATTAATTTTAAAGTTTTCATTATTGTTATTTTTAAAGGTTAAACATTCAACTTTAACGAGTAAAAGCCAATTACTATGCCAAAAATTCATTTTAAGATTTAATTAGTATTAAAAAAAGCCGCTCATTCCAATAAAATGAGCGGCTCGATTAAGTTTATTTTTTTGAATATTAAAGCAATAAAATCAATAATAAAAGGATGATAATTATAGTTCCTACAGATAAATAAACGCCTTGTCCTGACTTTTTTAAATTCTTTTTAATGGTTTTAACTTCGGTTCTTAGTTCTTTTTTTTCGTTCGAAGATAAATTGGACTTATCCATTTCTTTAATTTCATTCAGTCGATTAAGCATTGTTTGTACTTCTGCAGGGATTTCTTTTGGAGTATCTGATGTGTGTTTTTCAGCTGCAAAAGTGTTAGTAGGTAGTACGCTCAATGATAGTATTAAGGCCATTACATAAAAGCTTAGTTTTTTCATACTTAAAAATTTAAATTAAAAATCCAGTTCTTTTGTATAAATATACTGATTTATTGTGTATTAGTCAGTAATAGCCTCTTTTTTTATTTATTCGGAAACTAGGTTTTTAATCGGTGAATTCCTTTTCTTCGTGATAATCTTGCAAGATTGAGATTCCTTTTTGAAATAAAAGATTGTTTGGATAGGCTACTTGTTCTCCATCGGCACTTTTTAGAATAATATGAAAAGCGGTGATGTCTTCAATTTCTCCTGAAATAGGAAAGTCTTTATCGTGAATTTTTATGGTGTCACCAATTTTGAATGGAAAAGAAAAAAACAAAATTACTCCTGAAGTGATATTACTTAAAATAGACCATTGGGCAATCATAGCAACACCTGCAACTGTTGCAACAGAAGAAACAGCTAAAACAATATCTTTTGGACGTACACCCCAAATAATAATAAGAGAGATGATAGTCAGTATGTTAATGAGTAAATGAATGTATTTTATAACAAGATTGGTTCGGTATTCCAATCGCTGTGAAGTTTTAGCAAATCGACGGACTAATTTGGTCGAAATCACTCTTATAATGACAACAACAACTAACAAAACTCCGGTTATGTTAATTTCATTGGTGAAATCTTCAAAAAAACTCATGTTATTTTTTACGCTAAATTAATCAAATATTGGAATACTTTATCTACAGGAAGTCCAATTACGTTGGCATAAGAACCTTCGATTTTGGCTACACCAATAAAACCAATCCATTCCTGAATACCATAGGCACCGGCTTTGTCAAAAGGTTTGTAATTTTCAATGTAATAGGTAATGGCTTCGTCACTTAATTCGTTAAAAGTAACTTTGGTTATTTCGAAAATAGTTTCGGTTTTGGTGTCTGTTTTAAAACAAACGGAAGTAATTACTTCGTGAGTGGCATTGGATAAAGATTTTAAAATAGCAAAAGCTTCTTGTTGGTCTTTGGGTTTGCCCAAAGCTTTTCCGTTATGCCAGACTAAGGTATCGCTGGTCACCAATATTTCATTTTCTTTCAATTCTCCGTCAAAAGCGGCCGCTTTTAATTCGGCTAAATAATTCGTGATGGCTTCTCTTTGTAATTCAGGAGGGAAAATTTCTTCGATTTCTTTTAACCGAATTTCAAAATCCAAATCCAAATCCTTGAAAAATTGTTGTCTTCGAGGTGAACCCGAAGCTAAAATGATTTGGTGATTTTTGAGTTTATTACGAAGCATGATATTGTATGTTTAATGAAATAATTAGAATGGATAAAATTCCAAAGAATAAAATCCATTTTAGTACTTTGCTTAAATGGGAAAAATCAGTTTTTGTTTTAGCATTCCAAATTTTGATACTAAAATAGATTAGCGGACCTAAAATAAATAGTAAGCTGTATAGGGCAGCTATAATTAAATGGTTAGGAATAAGATAATTATTCGCGCAATATAATAGAGCCAGAATGGGAGCAAAGTTTAATACAAAAAGGAGTTTTGTTGTTTTTTGAACGCCTAAAACAACAGCAAGTGTTTGCATTCCTTCCTTGTAATCACCCTCAAAATCTTCTAAATCTTTGACTATTTCGCGAAGCAAATTAATCATAAAAGCAAAAATAGCGTAGTCTAAAAGAATTGAAAATAAACTTCCCATTGTTTTTTGATTGCTAAAATCCGTAGCTGGAAAAACATCAAAAATGCCAATGATGAGTACGCTTGAAGCTAACAATAAAGCCACAACAATATTGCCTATGAGTAGCATTTGTTTCAAACTCGTAGCATAGATGTATAAGGTTGCGGCAATGAAAACAAAAATGGCGGCAAAATTAGGTCGCATAATTACATTGGCTAAATAAAAGCCGATAGCTACACCTGAAACATTTAACAGCGTATAAATATTATAAGCTTTGGCTTCAGAAATGGATTTGCCTACAATAACCTTATTAGGCTTGTTTTCAATATCGGTTCCCTGATCAAAAATATCATTAATGACATATCCTCCGGCAGCAATTAAAACAGTGCTCAAAATCAATAAACCATATTGCCAGTGCGCCAGAGCCAAATCAATTTTTTGCAATTTTAAGAAACCATATCTAAAGATTAGCTGCATGAAAGCCAGCATTAGTAGATTTTTATAACGAATAAGGTTGAGGAAGTTCATTTAAGAGTTAAGAGTTAAGAGTTAAGAGTTAAGGGTTAAGGGTTAAGGGTTAAGGGTTAAGGTGTTTATCCAGCATCTAACTTTTAACCCATAACTAATAACTTCTGACTTTTAATCGTGTTTTCCATCAAAATTTCCCATCCATTTGCCCTGAACTTTCATAACTTGTTCAATCACATCACGAACAGCTCCTTTTCCGCCATTTTTATGCGAAATGTATTTAGAAATTCCTTTGATTTCCGGGGCAGCATCTTGTGGACAGCTAGGTAATGCTACTAATTTCATCACTT
>JALRGZ010000219.1 GCA_023253295.1 Flavobacterium sp. | reverse complement strand
GGGTATTTTTCATTGATTAGTTCATAGACTTCTTTTTTAATTTTTTCTCTCATCTGATCATCGGCTTTGCTTAATGCTGATACAAATGGAGCGGCTATTTCAGTCATCATGTTCCAATAGGTTTCAGTATTTCCGCAATCTACAGTTCCTGCTATTTCAGTTTCAGTAATATTTTTCAAACCTGCTTTTTTAAAGATATTGGTCATTAAATCTGGTTTTGCACAACGAAACATTCCCGGAGCTCCTTCAGGTGGAGGTGTTAATCCCATATTTTTATTGATAATTCCTCCAATAGCGGTTACCCAAAAATTCTTTTCCGGGCCACACCAAACTGATATTGATATACGTCCTCCAGGTTTTAACACTCTTGCTATTTCATTAGCAGCTATTTGCATATCTGGAAAAAACATGAAACCAAGTCGGCAACTGACAATATCAAAAGTATTGTCTTCAAAAGGAAGTTCAGAGACGTCACAAACAAGGGTTTCAAAATTTTTAATCTCTGCTTTAAGAGCGTTTGCTCGGGCAATTTCTAACATTCCTATTGACAGATCCGTAAAAATTATTTTTCCTTGCCCAATTTTAGCAGCAATACTAATACCGGGTTCGCCAGTTCCTGATGCAACGTCTAGAACTATTTCATTTTGTTTAGGATGAAGCTGTTTAATCATTTCGTCTCCAATAGGTTTTAACCAATCCATAAGTAAAGCGTCCCATCTTTTCCATCCAGGTGAGAACTTGTTCCAGGAATCTTTTTGTTGTTCTCGAATTTGTTGTAGTTCTTTTTCCATGACAAATTTAATTTTATTGGTAAAAAAAGTTTTTTAGTGTTTTAGGCTAATGAGTGTCACAAAGAGAAAATTCTATTGTATGATATCTATTGCTGAATTTTGTAGTGTTAGGCCACATTAAATTTACAAAAAAAACTTCCTATTGATTTAAAATAGATGTTATTGTTGTAGGTAAATTGTTTGTAATCAGTGTTTAGTAGTTAGCTTACTTGTGTTCGATAATAAAAAAAGATTTTACTGTAAGTATTTCGAAATAAACTCAACTAATAGATTAAAAAAGATGAATTATGAAAAGTGATATTTTATTTTTGAAAGCAATATAAAGATAAATCCAATTTGAAGTTAATGCTTGAGTTATGATTTACTTGTACAATTCAATTTAGAACAAATGGGTATGACTGTCGTTTTTTTTCATTCAATTAACTGTTTTATAAGGTATTTGGATAAAACGATTAAAAGAGATTAGCGAACTAATTTTGATGTTTATCGATAGTAAATAAGACAAATCTTAGAATTTTATTAAAAGAATATTGAAAAATCACTAAAAGTGGGTATTGTTATAAAATTGTAATTAATATACTTTTACCAATGTAAAAAAGAGGTAATTATTAAGTTAAAACATTATCGATATGACAAATTCAGATAAAATTAGAAAAGTAAATGAATTGCTTATTGAAGTAATTAAGGATGAAGAACATCAAGTTGAAAGTTCTTTTACGGGTTTGAAAGATGTTGTTTTGAGTATCCTTGCTGATTACTGGCAAAATGAAAGAGAGCCAGCCATTTTTATGGAAAACATACAATTAGAAATAGATTAATATTTAATAGGAAGAAACAGAATTTGTCATTTTAGGGTTTGATGAATTTTTATAGAAAGCCACTTTATTTTTTAAAGTGGCTTTTCTGCATTATAGCAATAAGGTTCCGATGAGATAACATTTGGCATACCCACTAATACGAACTCTATCCTCTAATAATTCACATTCCAAATAACCTCTTCGATCCGAAAGCTGTAGTGCTGTTAATTTGGTTTTGTTTAATTCTTTAGCCCAATAGGGAATTAATGTAGTATGAGCCGAACCAGTAACGGGGTCTTCATTCATTCCCGATCGCGGTCCAAAAAAGCGAGAAACAAAGTCCGTGGTGTTGCCTTTAGCAGTTATAATTATTCCTCTAGCTTCTATTTTTGAAAGTTTTTCGAAGTTGGGTTTTGTATTTAGGACTTCTTCTTCATTTTTAAAAAGAAACATATAATCGGTTTTACCTTTAAAAGCTAATTGAGGTGTAATATTTAAAGCTTCAGTGACTTGATTAGTCAATTCAATAGCTTCGAATGTATCAGTAGGAAAGTTTAGGGATAGTAAATCTCCCTCTTTGGTTACCGTCAATTCTCCACTTCTGTGAGAATAGAAAGTGATACTATCTCCGATATGATTTTCATAATTAAATAAAACATAGGCAGTTGCCAAGGTAGCATGTCCGCAAAGATCAACTTCAACAGTGGGAGTAAACCATCGAATTTCGTGTTTTTTTCCTTTTTTGACATAAAAAGCGGTTTCGGCAAGATTGTTTTCTGCTGCTATTTTTTGCATGATTTCTTCAGATAACCATTCTTCTAAAGGGCAAACAGCTGCAGGATTTCCAGAAAAAATCTCCTTAGTAAAGGCATCAATTTGATAAATTTTCATTTGTTAATTGGTTTTTGATTAATAATCCTAAATTTTTGAGACTCGTTTCTACTTTTTCATTCCATTTTAAAGCAAAATTCAGTCGCATACAATTGTTGTATTGATCGTGTTGTGTAAACATTCTTCCTGGGGCAAAACCTATTTTGTGTTGTACAGCAATATCATATAAGACAGCAGTATCAATTTTTGGGTCGAGTTCCAACCAAAGTACAAATCCGCCTTGAGGCTTTGAAATTTTGGTGTTTTCAGGGAAATATTTTTCAATACATCGCTGATAATGCAAGAAATTAGTATATAGTGTATTTCTTAAACTTCTCAGATGATGTTCATATCTGCCGTGTTCCATAAAATCGGCAACTACTTCCTGATAGAGCGGTGGACTTGATATCGTATTCAGGAGTTTTTTTCGAATCATTTTTTCTTTAAATTTTCCAGGCGCAACCCAACCTACACGATAACCGGCTGCTAATGTTTTGGAAACGGAACCACACCACAAGACAATTCCTGCTTCATCAAAGGCTTTACAAGGCTTTGGACGATTAGTACCAAAGAAAATATCACCATATAAATCATCTTCAATTAAAGGAATGTCATGTTCGGTAAGTAAACGAACCACTTCTTTTTTGTGCTCTTCGGGCATACAGCTCCCTAAAGGATTATTGAAATTAGTCACGAAGCAACAGGCTTTAATTTTAGGTAAAACTTTTTTTAAATCTTCAATCGCGATACCTGTTATAGGATGAGAGGGTAATTCAATAATATGTAACCCTAATGATTTTATCATTTGAATAATACCAAAATAAACAGGGCTTTCAATTGCAATAGTATCTCCCGGATTAGTTACTGTTATTAAGGAATAAAAAAGTGCATTTAAGGCTCCTGAAGTGGTCACAATATCCTCTTCAGTCAAATGTCCGTCCCAAGTAAAAGACCATTTGGCTACGTTTCTTCTTAAATTAATATTTCCCTGGGCTTGTTCATAACCAGTCCCGTTGTCTTCTAAATTGCGCAAAACCTTTACAATTCCTTTGTTTAGTTTGGCTACAGGAAGCATACTTTTGTCGACAACACCGAGTGAAAACTGAGTAAAATCCTTATGGGTCAAAGTATTGAAAACCTTACTGATTAAGTCTTCGGGTGTTTTTTCTTTTTCAGATAATTTGAGTTTGCTTACCGTAGGAAGAGCTAATTTTGAGTCGAACACATTACTAACATAATAGCCAGATTTAGGACGAGATTCTATTAAAGATTTGCTTTCTAATTGCAAAAAAGCTTGTTTGACCGTATTGATACTTACGTTATAGATTTTTTGAACCGTACGTATAGACGGTATCTTTTCTCCAGTTTGTAGATTTCCTGCGGCAATTTGTTCCTCTATTATTTTAGCAATTTTTAGATAAAGAATTTCTTTTGACATTTTGATCAGGTTATTTGTGTCTTATAAAATTAATAAAAACAACAACTGTGTCCTATTGTAAACTAGAATTGTTTAACCATTTGACCAATTGATTTATAGTTTTTGATAAGTTTTTATTAGAATTGTTTTGCCATTCATTTTTAAAATAGAGAACTGATTCTTCTGCTAAGCTTTTGTTTATTGTATCATCAAAATAATAGGAGTCAATAAGTGTTTTTATTTTATAGTTGTTTTCGATACTGGCAGTTGCAAATGAGTAACCAACAATCTTTTGGTTTAGTTCAGCTACATAAAAAGGAAGGCCAAACTGATTGGTTAATATTGAATTCTCTTTTGTTTTTTGCTCTTGGTAAAGTTTAACAATTTTAGTCAAATCAGTAATTGTAACTGCTCTGAATTTAAATTGTTGTTTTTGTTTCTTAGTTGTTTCCATAGGTTTCAATTTGGAAAGTAAAGTTAGAAGTTCTTAATCGATAAGTACAGATACAGAAATAAGATTATTTGTGGTTACAGATTTTAATTAATCAAAAAAAAATCCTCTTTTTAAATGATATAAAAAGAGGATTTTTTAGAAATAGTTTAGGTAGCTTTATAGAGCTGCTTTAATTTTTTTAATTATAGCTTCGTATTCGGCATCTGAAAGTGTTACCCTGTTTGGAAACATTTCAAAAACACTTCCAAATCCATAACCATCAGTATATTTAGGTACTATATGAAAATGTAGATGAGATAGTTTATCTGAAAAAGAACCGTAATTTATTTTATCAGGATTAAAGACTTTTGCAATGGCTTTTGCAGTAGTAGCTACATCTTCCATGAAATCATTGCGTTGCTCGTCAGAAAGTTCATGAAATTCAACTCCATGATCTTTGTATACTACATTTAGTCGTCCAGTGTAAGATTGCTCTTTGAAAATAAATAATTCTGATACTTTTAAATCAGTAATTTTAATCATTAAATTGTCTAATGCTTCGTTTTTTTGACAGTACGAACATTCTGAAGCGGGTGTTGGCATATTTTGGTTTTTAAAAGGTTGTTTATAGGTACTAAAGTAGAAAATATATAAATATATTTTAGTTATCTGTATATCCTTTTTCTTTTAATTTGGCTAAAACTTTTTCGCCAATTTCTCTTCCCCAATTTTGTCCGGCAGCCATAGTTTCCTGCATTACAGAAGGCATTGTTTGTATCATTTTCTTTCCAATAGGTGAGTTATAAAAAGTAATTAATTGGTCAATATCGTTTTCTGTATAATACTTATCGTAAATAGGTAAAATCATGTTTTCAATATCATTAGCGTTGATTTCATTTTTAAAATCATCCCAAAATTTATCGTTTACACTAGAATATGAATTTTTAAAAGTTTTTATCATTTGATCCATCATTTGAATACCTAAGTTTCCTGAACCGGTTAGTTCTAATAATTGTTTTATTTTAGTAGTTTTAGTGTCATTTTGAGCATTTACGGAAAAAGAAAATAAAGTTATCGCTACAATTAAGAGTGTTTTTTTCATATGCTTTTTTTTTTAGTTATTTTTTATAAATGTAAGATTATTTACTTTAAAAATTAAAGTCTTACATAAAAAAAAGCGTTCTCGGAAGAGAACGCTTTATAACTATTTTTGAAACTATAAATTAGTTGTTTTCAATCCATTTTCTAGCATTTACAAATGCTTCATGCCATGGAGAAACCTCGTCTTTTTGACCTCTTTCTGGGTAGTGTGCCCAGTTCCAAGGATAGTAAGAACGCTCAATGTGTGGCATCATCACTAAGTGACGACCTGTTTTATCACACATCATAGCCGTGTTGAAATCAGAACCATTTGGATTGGCTGGATAACCTTCGTAAGCATATTTTGCTACAATATTATATTTTTCTTCAGAATAAGGCAACTTGAATTTTCCTTCTCCGTGTGAAATCCATACCCCTAAAGTAGTTCCTTCTAAC
>JALRGZ010000199.1 GCA_023253295.1 Flavobacterium sp. | reverse complement strand
AAGTTCGGCTGCCTTAGGATTTGGTTTCCGTTGTGGATTCTTAGGAATGTTACACATGGAGATTATCCAGGAGC
Source organism: Flavobacterium sp. (assembly GCA_023253295.1). Taxonomy (GTDB): domain Bacteria; phylum Bacteroidota; class Bacteroidia; order Flavobacteriales; family Flavobacteriaceae; genus Flavobacterium. The sequence goes on along the minus strand of JALRGZ010000199.1, from coordinate 10,847 downwards.
GTTTGGAACGCGAGTTCAACATGACGGTAATTACTACTGTTCCTAACGTTTCGTATTTGGCTTATACCAAAAAAGAGCCGGACACACCTATTATTGTAAACAATCCATCCGACTTACCGGATGCAACAAAATTAGACCGCGTAGAAGAGCCTTATATCAAAGCTACTATCATTACTAAGGCAGATTTCGTAGGTAACGTAATGAGTTTGTGTATTGAAAAGCGTGGTTTGATTACGAATCAAACCTATTTAACTACAGAACGTGTGGAATTGAATTTCGATATGCCTTTGGCAGAAATCGTATTTGATTTCTACGACAGATTGAAAACCGTTTCTAAAGGTTATGCTTCTTTTGATTACCACCCAATTGGAATGAGAGAATCTAAATTGGTTAAAATGGATATTTTATTAAACGCTAATCAATTAGATGCGCTTTCTGCACTTATTCACGCTGACAATGCCTATACTATTGGTAAAAAAATGTGTGAAAAATTGCGTGAACTAATCCCAAGACAGCAATTTGAGATTCCAATTCAGGCTTCTATCGGTGCTAAAATTATTGCTCGTGAAACCATCAAAGCCTTACGTAAAGACGTTACTGCAAAATGTTACGGAGGAGATATTTCGCGTAAGCGTAAATTATTGGAAAAACAGAAAAAAGGTAAAAAACGTATGCGTCAGGTAGGAAACGTAGAAATTCCGCAAGAGGCGTTTATGGCTGTACTTAAATTGAATGACTAAGATTTCTGAGTATTAAGAATTAAGTACAAAGAATTAAGATAGAAAACCTGACGATGAAAATTGTCAGGTTTTTTTGTTTAATTATTTTTTAAATTTACATAAAAATCACCTTTATGAAAATTACAAATTTAGAAAAAGAATTAAACGATGGAAGAAATGAATTTATAGGTGAAACAATTCAAATTTCAGGTAATGGTATATTCTTAAATGAAAATTCTTTATTATTTATTAATAACTTATCTTTTCACGATTGTATCTTTAAAGGATCCCATTTAGAATTTGAAGACATTAATTTACCCGATTTCTATTTAGGTTTTTTCGACTGTCGTTTCGAAATTTCTCTTGATATTAAAAATTGTAATTTTAAAAGATTAGGATTTAGAGATATAAAATCTAATAAATCCATTTATATCAGTGAAGGGCATTACAAAAATTTCTTTTTCAGAAATAACAGCTTAAAAGAAAAAGAAGTAAATCAATTATCAATAAACCTCTCAATCTGCAACTTAACTATAACCGAAAGAATTGAACTAGATTATTTAAATCTCATTGATGGTGAATTTAATTTTTCAAATAACATTTTATCAAATCTAGACTCTGAATTTAAAGATAAAATTATAATTTTTGAAAACTCTACTTTTTGCAATGCTAAATTTCTAGAAAATAGATTTCTAACACCAACAAGTTTTGAAGAAATGGAAATCATTGAAAATTGTCATTTTGAAAGTTGTGAATTTCAAAGAGTTAATTTTAACAATTTAGATTTAGGAAAGATAAACTTCTTGGATTGTAATTTTTTAGATGTATTTACACTGCATTATGCGCAAGGAGATTTACTTAGCTCTATCAAGTTTGAAAATTGCAATTTTGACAAAACTGTACAATTTAACAGAACAGCATCAGCTAAATTTGAAATAGATAATATCCAATTCAAAAATATAGTATCATTTCAAGATAGTTATTTTGAATTAATAAAAATAGACAGAAGCATTTTTGAAAAAAAAGCATTCTTTGATGATATTAAGATTAAAAAAATTGATCAGTGTGATAGAAGAACAATTATAACAATTAAACAAGAGCTTCAAAAAGCTGAAAATAAAATTGATTACAATCGATTTCGAGTTTATGAATTTAATGCCTACAAAAAAGATATTCAAAAAAAATTACTAGAATTCAAAAATGACAAACACAGATTTAATCATCGAAAAAGAGAACCAATTCAATTAAAAAGAGATTTATTTGTTTTAAATATTAGTGATATCATATCTGAATATGGAACAGATTGGAAACGCGCTTTTAAATTCACCTTATTATCAGGATTAACTGCCTTCACACTTTTCTTTATTCTAGAAAACCTTGACAAATCATTCAATTTAAATAAATGGCAAGATTTTATATATGGTTATTTACGATTCTTTTTAATTACAGATTTCAAAAATGAATATTATGATACTGGTGAAAGTATTTTAAAATTTAATTGTTTCTTAAGTTTGATTCCTTTTATTCTGGGAAAAATCGCTGTTGCTTTTGGTATTTACGAAATGATTCAATCCTTCAGAAAATTTAAAGCTTAAATCATTTTTTCACTAACTTTGTTACTATGGATACAATAAAATTAAATATCGATTTGAGCCTCAGTCAATTAATTGAAGCCGTAAAGCAACTTTCGCCTAAAGATCGTTTAAAAATAAATGATGCTATTTGGAATGAAGATGTTGAAATCCCAATTGAACATCAAAAAATTGTTTTAGACCGAATTTCCAAATCAGAAACCAATCCAGAAAGACTTTTGGATTGGGACGAAGTTTCTAAAACCTTATAAATTGAATTATCATTTAAAAATAGACATTGGTGCATTAAATGACATTCAGGAAACTTTTGAATGGTATGAATCGCAATTAAAAGGTTTAGGATTACGATATAAAAACCAAACTAAAAAAGAAATCAATTCTTTTAAAAAAGACCCTTATTTATTTTCGATAAAATACCACTCTATTCGCTGTAGAAAAATTGAAAAATTTCAGTTTTTAATTCATTACAAAATAAATGAGGAAGCAAAAACGGTATTGGTCTTTGCTTTATTGCATACCTCCAGAAATCCGGAAATTTGGAAAAAATTCTAATTAAATTCTATTTCGTCATCAACCAATCAAACAAACGCAAAGCATCTTCCTTTTTAAAAAGCTGTGTTCCTTCGTTCATTGTAGCAGCAGATCCACAGGCTACTCCCCAACGGATAACTTCTTTTAAACTTTTATTTTGCGAAAGTGCCCAAGTCATACCCCCTACCATACTATCACCAGCACCAACTGTACTTTTCTTAAGAACATTAGGCGCAGGAACATATTCATATTCTTCATTAGTAACCAAAACAGCTCCTTGTGGACCGAGTGAAACCACTACAATTTCGGCTCCTCCTTTTGCAATAATTTCCTTTGCAGCTTCTCTGACTTCATTCAATTCCAGGTGTTCTCTCCCTACTAATTTTGCCAACTCTCCGATATTTGGTTTAATCAAATATGCCCCTGTTTGCAACACTTTTTTTAAGGCTTCTCCAGATGTATCTACAATAAGTTTTGCATTGGTATTCTTAGCATTTTTTGCAATTTCCTGATAAAATCCATCTGTTAAACCTTCGTTCAAACTTCCGCTTACTACCAAAAATTTTGTTTTCAAATCAGCCACTAAACCCAAAATATTTTCCACTTCGGATTCCGTTATTTTTCCACCTGGAAAACCAAATCTATATTGCGAATTAGTATTATCATCTACAGCAATAAAATTCTCTCTGGTCCATGCTTTTACATCTATAGTTCGACTTACTATTCCTTCTTTTTCCAGTAAACTCTCTAACATTATCCCTGTAGGTCCTCCAGTTGTAAACACAGCCAAAGAATTTGTCCCTAATTTGGAAATAGCTTTCGAAACATTTATACCTCCTCCACCTGCATCATATCTGGGTGCTTCACATCTTATTTTTTGCTCAGGAACCAAACCTTTTAAATGGGTGCTTTTATCTACAGTAGGATTTACTGTAAGGGTAACAATATCGAATACATTCATTTTTAAAATTTTAGTTTTCTAAAGATGCGAAAAAACAAAACTATAACCAAGTAGGATGAATTTAAAATCCGAAAAAAATGCACAACTACAATTAGATGACTTCTTTTCAGCATTTCGACAAATAAATTCACTAGTACCTACACCTTCTAAAAACGATGCGCGTTTAACTACTGTAAAAAAGACAATAAAAAATGTAACTTTGGTATAAAGCCCTCCTAATATGATGTTTGACGATACTCCCAAAAGATTCGACCGAATAGTTGCTATACTAATCCAATTGCAATCTAAAAAAATTATAAAAGCTCAAGAATTAGCCGACCGATTTAAGGTTAGCTTACGCACGATATATCGAGATATACGCACTCTAGAAGCCTCAGGAGTTCCTATCTATAGCGAAGCTGGTGTTGGTTATGCATTGGTCGAAGGGTATCGTTTACCTCCAATAATGTTTACAAGAGAGGAAGCGAGCAGTTTTATTGCTGCCGAAAAATTAATGCAAAAATTTACTGATTTGACACTTGGTAATCATTATTCATCAGCCATGTATAAACTAAAAGCTGTTCTAAATAGTGATGATAAAGATTGGGTATCTAATATTGAACCCAATATATTAATGCAAACCGAAGAAAAACTATTTAACGAAAAAACTCCAAATACTTTAGCCATTCTTTTTGAAAGCATTGCCGAAAAAAAACAAATAATTATTTCTTATGAAGCTCTTCAATCGGATGGGATTACGGTTCGAAATATTGAACCTGTTGGGATTTTTCATGAAAACAATAATTGGTATGTATTTGGTTATTGCCATTTACGAAAAGAATACCGTCAATTTCGTACAGATCGTGTACATAAAATTCAAAAAACAATTATTCCATTTACTATAGAACATGAAGCTTTGGAAAATTATATTAGTAAAACCAAAAATCATCCTACAACAAAAGTTAGAATATTGATTGACCCCATAATTGCAAAACATTTATCATTTGAACAAAAGTTCTATGGATTTGTTTCAGAAAAAAAAATGGCCGACAAGATAGAAATGACTTTTATGACGCGTGACCTCGAAAATGGTTTTGCACGTTGGTATCTGATGTTTGGTGATAATGCGAAAATACTGGAGCCTGAAAATTTAAAAACACGAGTATTAGAATTACTCGAAACAAATAAACAACGGCTTTTGTAAAAAATACTCCTGGATTAAGCACAACCCAGGAGTATTTTACAAATTTACCTTTCCCAAAAAAATGGAGGTTCAATTCCTAGTGCTCTTAAATAAACATAAGCTTGACCGCGATGATGAATTTCGTTATCAATAAAATAGAGAATATTTTGGATGACTGGAAATTCATATTGTCCAAACAAATTAAAAGTTTCATTAAAATCCTCAATGGTTAATTGCTGCCAAAGTTGATTAATTTCAATAGTGTCTTCGTCCCATTTTTTAATATATTCTGCCTTAGATACCAATTGCTCAGAATTTTCAACAAAAGGCAAAACCTCCCTATTTACAATTCCCTTGATTCCAGGAACTGCAATGGCTAAAAGTTCATCGGCTAATTTTGCAAAAGGACGCATTCCTCCTATCGAAAATTCGAAAAAATCTTTTTCAGGAAATAGTTCGATCACTCTGCGGGTCAAAGTGCGATGTCCTTGCCAATGTTTCAATAAATCTTCCGGAGTAATCACTTGTGATGATAGTGTTTTCATAATTTTAAAATTTTTATTTTTTACATTTCAAAAGTAAATACGGCATGTGACAACAGTTTGTCAGTAGGATTTTTGAAATTGGTAATTTTTTTAAAATCTCACAATTTAGTTTTAAAAAACACTACAAGTCCAATTTTTTTAAATTATCCAAAACCTTTGTTCCCAAAGCTTCGGGATTGTATCTTTGTAACCTTGAAACTTAAAACTATGATTGAAGATAAAACTCCACAACGTACAAGCATCGCTCAATTGGGCGAATTTGGATTGATAGAACATCTCACGAAACATTTTGAAATCAACCAGACTTCAACTTTAAAAGGGATTGGTGATGATGCGGCTGTTCTAGATTTTAAAGACAAAAAAGTAGTGGTTTCAACTGACATTATGGTCGAAGGCGTTCACTTTGATTTGGCCTATATGCCATTGAAACATTTAGGTTACAAAGCAGTGGTTACCAATGTATCTGACATTTGTGCCATGAACGCTAAAGCAACCCAAATTACTGTTTCTATAGCTGTTTCCAATCGTTTCCCCTTGGAAGCATTGGAAGAATTATACGATGGAATTACTTTAGCCGCTAATGAATACAAAGTAGATGTTATTGGTGGTGATACGACTTCTTCCCAAAAAGGTTTAATTATTAGCATCACCGTTTTAGGTGAAGCAGATGCAGAAGAAATTGTATACCGAAATGGTGCTAAAGCAACTAATTTATTAGTAGTCACGGGCGATATTGGCGCAGCTTATATGGGATTACAGGTTTTAGAAAGAGAAAAACAGGTATTTCAGGTAAATCCAAATTCGCAACCTGACCTGGAATTATACACTTATTTAATCGAACGCCAATTAAAACCGGAAGCCCGAAAAGATGTTCGCACTTTATTACATGCTTTAGAAATTAAACCTACTGCAATGATTGATGTTTCAGACGGTTTATCATCTGAAATTATTCATTTGTGTAAACAATCTAATGTGGGTTGTAATTTATACGAAGACAAATTACCTCTTGATCCACAGTTTATCAATGTGTGTGAAGAATTCAATATCGACAGTACCACTGTTGCTATTAATGGAGGTGAAGATTATGAATTACTATTTACTATTCCAATTGAAGATTTTGACAAAATTAAAGGAAATCCAAATTTCACTATCATCGGACACATGACTGAAGAAAGTGAAGGCATTCATCTTGTAACACGCGCCAATACGAAAATTGCTTTAAAAGCCAGAGGCTGGAATGCACTTAGCGAACAAGAATAGCACAATTTTCAACACATAAAAAAACCGAAAATTCGGAGTTTAACTTGAATTTGCGGTTTTTTTTTATCAAATTTTAATTTTTAAAAAATCAAACCTTTATTTTTAGCCGCTTTTACCAAATCACTATCTTCTCCACTAACAACATCAAGTAATTCTTTAAGATTTGCTTTTCGTGATTCAATTGCATTTAATGAAATTGGCACAAATTGAGGAATATCTTGTAGTTTGGTTCCTTTTGACAAATGAAATAAAATTTGTTTATCAAACAAATCGATCTCAATTGAGTTATCATGTGATCCAAGCATTTCCAAAATAGACTTACTATAATATAAATCATCATTAATTACCTTCCCAAAAGCAATTAACAATTCATCAAAAGTTAAATCATTTTTTATAACTAATCCTCTTGGGCTTACATTATTTATCAACGTTTTTAATTTCAAAAACTCGGTAAACATAGTTAGCATAATAATTTTACAATTAGGCATATATTGCAAAATTAATTTAGCCAAATCCTCCCCTGAATAAAGCTCTTTTTCTTCATAAGCAGGCATACTAATATCTAAAAAAGCAATATCAAAACTAAGACTATCATTAGTAATCAAATCATAAGCTGATTGACAATCCTTAGCTTCTGAAATAACAAATTCATATTCATTAGGATTATATCTTGTGATGGCATTTTTATATCCCTGAATAATAAATGGGTGATCGTCTACAATTAAGATGTTCTTTTTTAGCTTAGTAGCAGCTGTTTCAGTGGTCATTTTTTATTATGATATTTGTTTTTCCAATGGTATTCTAACGGTAATTGTAGTACCTTCTCCAATTTTTGATTGCACATTGAATTCTCCCTGACATTCTTTGGCTCTAGAAATCATGTTCTGAAGACCAATTCCTTTCTTTTTAAGATTCACATTAAATCCAGCACCATCATCGGTTATGGTCAAAAGAATATTATTCTCTTGTTTCTTCAAATCAACCTTAATTGTACTTGCATTGGCATACTTATTAATATTTTGTAAGGATTCTTGAATAATTCGGTACAGATTAATTTTAACTGAGTTAACTGCCAAATCCCATTTAATATTAGGATCAATACTAGAAAATAATTTTGCATGAAATGTTTTCCTCTGTTCCTCAAAAAGATTATCTACAATTGCTACGAAGTTATTAATTAATTCCGATTTCTCCCTATTTAAGTCATGCGAAATTTCACGAATATCTTGTTCAATTTTTTTTAATTCAGATAAATAATCAAGCCTTTGTGTAATTGCCAAATCATCATTGAATTGGTTCAAACCTTCCAAATTCATACGTACACCAAACATTCTACCCAAAACACCATCGTGTAATTCCTGAGCCACACGTTTTTTTTCTTGAACCCTGTTAGCCTCAATGGTATTTTGCTGAGAAATCATCAAATTGTAAATATCTTCATTAGCCTTTTGCTGTTGTTGCTTATACAAGAGTTCTCTATTTTTTACCTTTTGAGATTTGATAATATACAAGAAGAAACCTAAAATTGCAATAGCTGTGAAAAAGTAAACTAATTTTCTATTTTTAGCCTCTAAATCCGAATTTTCGTCTTTAATCTGATCGGTTTCATATTGAATACGAGAGAATTTCTCCCCTATTTTACGTTCTTCTTTTTGTAAATCCTCGTTTATATGAATATATTCTTTGGTATAAGCTGTTGCTTTTACAGGATCTATTGTGGCAATATGTTTCAAAGCTACCAAGATATCGTGTCTATCATTAGTTTTTCGCACAAGAGCCAAAGCCTGATTTGCAAAATTCAAAGCTTGTACTCTATCTTTTTTAGCCTCAAAATATTCCGACAAGTGTATTAAATTTAAAAAATGCCCAGAATTTGACTTTAACCCACTACTAACCTCCATAGACTTGTAAAACAAATCTGGCAATCCATTTTTCTCATTTAGCTTGAATTTACAATACCCTAAATTATCCAACAACATTGCATAAATACTAGCATCTTGATTATCTAATAACTGCTGTTCAATCCCTTTTTGAAAATACAACTTAGCTTGCTCATAATTCTTTAGATTCATATAAACTAAACCCAAATTCAAATAGGAAATGGCCATAGTCTGATTTTTGCCAATAATTTGAAAATCCTGGATACATTTTATAGCTTTATTGTGATAATTAATAGCTATCTCATAGTCACCCATCCCATTATAAACTAACCCTAATGTATTGTAAGCGTCGTAGTAAATTTCTTTAAATTCCTGACTTGTTTCACCTTTAACTAGTCTTAAAACTTTAAAAACTTCTTTCTCGCTACCTACAAAATCACCTACTCTAAATAATAAATTTGCTTTATTAATTAAAATTTTAACAAGTTGCATTTTATTATTTTCCAGTTTAACATATAATTGTTCAGCTTTATAATAAAACAGGAATGACGAATCAGAAACAGATTTGATTCTATAATAATCTCCCAAATAACCATATGCTTTTGAAATATTACTAGAATCAGCTACTTTTTCAGAATTTTGTAAAACTAAATTCACAGTTTTAAAATATTCTTTAAAGGAATTAATATTATAATACCTATTGGCTATTTTAAAAAGATTAGCCCTGTTTAAAGAATCATTTTCTTGATTTACAACAACTTCATTAGCTTTATTAATATAGTCTAGTCTTTTTTGTCTCGGAAGTTTAAAATCATTAGCTAATGAAAATAGTATAGGAAGACTATCATTTGAAACACCCCCAACAGCTTTATTATTTGTTTTTTTTTGATTACAATTCCAAAAAAAAGCAAACAACAACAACAAAAACGCAAAGTTATAACTAATATTTTTCAAAAGAATATTTCAAATTTCACCAAAAATAATAATTAATTTTTTTTATAATAAAAAAAAAGCTACCAAAATTGGTAGCTTTAAAGTATATTGATATTTTTATATTAACTATCTGTTTTAATTTCTCTTGTTCCTCCAATGTTTGAAGAATAACTATCAGTTTTAATTTCTCTTGTTCCTCCAATTTTTGAAGAATAACTATCAGTTTTGATTTCTCTTGTTCCTCCAATATTTGAAGAATAACTGTCAGTTTTAATTTCTCTTGTTCCTCCAATATTAGCAGTATAGCTATCAGTTTTAATTTCTCTTGTTCCTCCAATATTGTTTGTTGAAGCTGTGAAAGATGTTAAAACTAACATTAATGAGAATAATCCGAATGTTACGATTGATTTTTTCATGACTTGGGTTTTTTATGTTTTAATACTTTTTTACTTATTAATTGAAACCGCTTTTGCGTTATTTCTTGTAGTAAAATTACATAGCTAACCCTCATTTCAACCATGTTGACAGCTGTTTATGGTAGAATGATGTCGTTTGTGAGTGAATGAACCTCAAATCTGGGTAGATGACTATTTTTTAAATTTCCAGATAATTTCCATTTGAAATTTCAGAGATTATAAGGTCAATATTAGCCTTATAAGATTTAGAGAAAGGAATTTTAGCGGTAGAATTCTTAATATAACATACTGCATTACCAGTATGAATTCTAGATATTAAGTTACTATTGACAATATAACTATTATGAATCCTAACAAAAGGGTAAGTCAAAACATTTTCAAAATGCTTCAGCGTTTTAAAAGCAGTTACCACTTCGCCTGTACTTAAATGTATATCCGTTGAATTATTATCAGCTTGCAGATAACAAATATCCCTTGTATCAATGTACCTATAATCACCATAAGACTTAATACATAAAATGAGTGGTTCAGTTGTAGTTGCAGCCTCGTGTTCCACAGCAAAAATTGCTTTGGGTTCCGACTCCTCAGTATTAGAATCTTCAACTATCACTTTCTCTCGAAACTGATCCGTTTTTTTTAACTTCAAAATTAATTTTACAAAATCAATCCGCGCCAATGGTTTCAGCAAATAATCAGTAACTTGATACTGAATCGCATCAAAAGCTAAATCCTTTTTAGAGGTAGTTACAATAATTTTAGGAATTACATTTAAATAACGGTATAACTCATTAATTAATGCTAAGGATAAATTGCTTTTCTTATTGTTAGGATCAATTTCAAGAAAAACT
>JALRGZ010000193.1 GCA_023253295.1 Flavobacterium sp. | reverse complement strand
AAGAGTGTTCGTACCCTATATTTTTTAGATTAGGGTTACCGTGATAGGAGGTTCGTTCTTCACTCATGGTCTATAACGTCTTCTTTATTTAACGCTCTCAATAAGTCTTTGGTACTTCCTACAAACAAATTATTATTGGTAACTTTATTATTAGACGCTGTAGTTTCACCCTCAGTTTTTTTCTTTTGTTCTTGTACTGCCATCATATCCTTTGCGTTGTCTTGAAGTGTTTTTATCAACTGTCCTGCCACTTCATACGCTCTTGGTTGGTCGCTATTTTTTGCAATATCAGAAGGGATTCCACCTTTGTTTACTAAGAAAGCCGTGGTTTTGTATTTTACATAGTTTTTAGTAACATACAAATATCCTTTGTAATCATTAGTTGCTCCCCAAGAGTTTTTAACGATATAGTATTCTTTACCTGTTTGGTCTTTTGAAAGCCCTACAATATGCATAGCATGGTCATCAGTAGTTTGATAGTTGTCAAAAGCTTGTTGACGTATTTCAGCAGTGATTTCCATTTCTGGTTTAGGTCCTACAAACATATTGTTTGCTTCTTGAGAATTCATGTCTTCATATTTCTTGGTAGGAACATAAGCAACACCATTTTTCCAGCTAAAACTTTTTTCACTTACATCGGCACACCAGGCAACTGTGTAACCGTTTTTTAAAGCGTGGTCAATGATGTTAGTCATATCGTCCATTTTTACATTGTAAACTTGGTTAAAATCCCAGTTGTCAGGAACCATTAACATTGTTTTAGTGTAATAAGGAGAATCTGTAAATGAAGACATTTCAACATATTCAGAAGGGTTAATCCCCACAACTTCTTTAGCAAATGATTTAGGAGTATAGTTTTTTCCTTTAAAAGTAAATGTTTCCGGAACTGTCCCTAAATAAGAATCAATTACTGCTGCATAGGCTTTTTCCCAGTTAGGAGTCAATTCTCCATTAGGATTTTTTACAACAGCTTCTAATACTCCTTTTGCAATGGCACTCATTTCGCTCAATTTGTTTTTCGAAGTGCCATAATTCAATCCAGTATAAACTTCACGAGGTAAAGCACCGTATTTAGCGTACATATTGATTACATCATGTGGTTCCCCTCCTTCACCCAGTGAAACAGCACCGTGCATACGTACATAATTTTTTCCTTTCTCGATATAAGCATTTCGCGCAGTAAAAATTTGAGATAATTCTACCGGTTGTTTGCCTAAGCGAATCATTTCTGACTCAAGATAAGAATTGGTACTATAGCTCCAACAAGTTCCAGATGAACCTTGATTTTTAACCGAAGTATTTGCTAGGTTGATGATGTCCGTAAATTTGAAACTTTCTTTACTATTATCACTTGCATTCACTTTAAGGGAGTTTACAAGAATATCTTGTGCAGAAATACAATTTATACCCAGTAAGAACGTAGAGGCAATAAAAAGTTTTTTGAGAGGGTTTTTTTGCATGATTTTTAATTTTGCTTAAATGTTTGATGACAAATTAAAGGAAAATGCTGAAAACGGCGATAATTGTTAGTTATTTTTTAACGTTTATAAGGTCTCGTTTAGCCATTTGTAAAATTCTTTTTGCCAAATTTGTGCGTTTTGAGCTTTAAGTACCCAATGATTTTCGTCAGGGAAGTACAGAAAACGACTTTTTATACCCCTTAGTTGTGCTGCCTGAAAGGCTTCTTGAGCCTGCCCAATAGGTACACGAAAATCTTTTCCGCCCTGGATAATTAAAATAGGTGTATTCCATTTGCTTACATTAGTAATAGGATTGAATAAGGTATAAGCTTTTTGGACAATGCTATTTTCTTTTTCCCAATAAGCGCCGCCAAAATCCCAATTATTGAAAAATATTTCCTCAGTGGTTCCATACATACTTTGGGTGTTAAATACCCCGTCATGAGCAATAAAAGTTTTAAAACGGTTATTATGTATTCCGGCTAAATAAAATACGGAATAGCCTCCATAACTAGCCCCAATACATCCCAAACGATTTGTATCAACATAGGATTCTTTAGAAATGTCATCAATGGCTGAAAGATAATCGTCCATTACTTGACCGCCCCAGTCTTTACTTATTTGTTCGTTCCATGCTACTCCGTGGCCAGGCATTCCACGACGGTTAGGCGCTATAACGATATAATCGTTAGCCGCCATTAATTGGAAATTCCATCTAAAAGAATAAAACTGGCTTAAAGCACTTTGTGGACCACCTTGACAATAGAGTAAGGTTGGGTATTTTTTAGATGCATCAAAATGGGGAGGGTAAATCACCCAAACGAGCATTTTTTTACCGTCAGTGGTAGTAATATATCTTTTTTCTGTTTTACTTAAGGCTATGGAATTATAAATTTCGGAGTTGATTGTAGTAATTTGTTTCCATTTCTTTTTTGTTAAATCATAGGAAAAAATTTCCGAAGCATGATTAATATCTTCTCTGGTAACGATTATTTTATTTTTAGCAAAACCGATTAAATGGGTAATATCAAAATAGCCGTCAGTGATTTGTTGGATGTGGTTTTGCGTTTTTTTGTCTTTAGACAAATTAACTTCGAATAATTGTTTGGTTCCGTCAATTGGAGCAATGAAATAGATTTTTTTGTTGTCTTCACTCCATAAAAAGCTATCAACCGTTCCGTCCCAATGAGCGGTTAAGTTGATTTTGGTTCCATTATTAAGGATTACAATATCATTTTTATCTGCTTCATAGCCGTCACGCTGCATTTGTAACCAGGCTAAAATTCCTGATTTTGAAAACTGTGGGGTCACATCATAACCTTTATTGTCAGCAGTTAGATTAATGGTTTGAGCTGTTTCAATGTTGTATTGGTAGATGTTTGTGTCTGTTGAAACGGCATAAGCTGTTCCGGTTTTCTTTTTACAAACATATAAAATGCTTTTGCTGTCAGCTGACCAAATATAATCTTCATCACCGCCAAAAGGTTTGGTTGGGCAGTCAAAAAGTTCGTTAGGCATAATATCCGTTTGAGTAGCATCTTTTTTATTTTCACTATAAAAAACATGATTGAATTTGCCTTCATTCCAGCTATCCCAATGGCGATAATTTAATGAATCGTAGATTTGAACATCGGATTTATCGAGTTCAGGGTAAAAATCTTTTCCTAAAACATTTTGCAATTTTACTTCCTGATGCGAAAGAATATATTTAGTATCCGGAGAAATGTTTTTGTCAGCTATATAATCTTTTGTGGATTCAATTTCTGTAGCTGCTCCTCCTTCAATGGGGATTATGTAAAATTTTGAACTTGAATTATTGTCCTGAACAGACGGATTTGCGACTTTGTAAACTATTTTTTTTGAATCTTTTGATAGTCCAAGTGGGGTAACACGTCCTAGTTTCCAGAGTATTTCAGGAGTCATTACGTTTTGACTTATTGCGTTTAAATTCATTAGTATTAGTGTTATAAGAGCTGTTTTTTTCATGAATGTATCACTTTTTTTCGTTTTTAAAAGTAATACTTTTATTTGTAAGCCGCGAGTAGTTTAGTGCTGTCAAAGTAGAAAATATTAAAAAAATAGATTGCATTAATTAGCAAAAAAAGTAATTTTACTTCTTCAAGAAAATCAAATTTTGATAGTAGGTTTTCAATCCCCGAAAAGTTTAAAAAAGCAACAGTAGTAAATATAACTAATGGCAACAAAGATTACCCAGAAAGCAACATCTAAAAAATCGGTAACCAAAGGTTCTGGTGGTTTTATGGCTCAATTGAGAGTCTTTGTATTTAAAATGCTTTTGTGGTTTGTTGGTCTTTCGTTGTTTTTTGTGGTATTTTTTAAATTTGTTCCAGTTCCTTTTACTCCTTTGATGCTTATTCGGGCTATCGAAAATAAGGCAGCAGGAAAGCCTGTCTATTTTAGTCACGATTGGGAGCCTTTGGAAAATATTTCGGTGAATTTACAAAAGGCAGTTATAGCCAGTGAAGATGGTTTGTTTTTGCAGCATAATGGTTTTGACTTTAATGCTATGCAAAAAGCCTATAAAAGCAATTCAAGAGGCCGAAGAATAAAAGGAGGAAGTACTATTTCGCAACAAACGGCTAAAAATGTTTTTCTCTGGCAAGGCAGAAGTTATTTAAGAAAAGGATTGGAAGCTTATTTTACCGTTTTAATTGAATTGATTTGGGGTAAAGAACGCATCATGGAAGTGTACCTTAATAGTATTGAAATGGGGGATGGTGTTTATGGAGCTCAGGCCGCAGCCGAACATTGGTACCGAAAAGATGCTGCCAATTTAACCCGAAAACAAGCTGCTGGAATTGCGGCAATTTTGCCTAATCCAAGAAAATATACAGCAACAAGTTCTTCTTCTTATATCAATAGGAGAAAAGAAAAAATATTGCAAGTGATGAAAACAGTTGGTAAAATTGAGTATTAGATGCAAATAAGAACAGTATTTTTTATCTATTTGTCTTTTTTGTTTTCGTTGCGTTTATCGAGCCAAAACAAAGCTGTTGAAATAGGTGTAATTACTGAAAATGATTTGTACACTTCGACTAAAAATGATCAATATTACACGAATGGTCTAGAGGTTTTCTATCGGTATTTGTCTAAAAAAACGAAACCAACAGTTGAAAAGAAAATCAATGAAATACATTTAGGGCAATACATGTATAGTCCCCGAACTATTTACGTAGATGAAAAAGATATGTTTGACCGCCCATTTGCCGGATATCTTTTTGGCGAATTTGGGAATACTCATTTTTACAAAAATCAGGCTGTTTTTAAGAAGTATATTCAATTGGGTTATGTAGGGCCTAATTCTTTTGCTGATAAAGTGCAATCGGGAACACATATTTTATTTCATTATCCTGCTTTTGACCAATGGGAGTATCAAATTGGTAATACTGTAGGGGTGCAGTTTTATGGTATGTTCTCTCGCCCTATTTTGAATTCAATAAATAATAAAAGAGTAGATTTTCAATGGCAAACAGAAGCTAAATTGGGAACCATATTTACCGCTTTGTCAACTGGTTTTGTAACAAGAATTGGTATTAAAAAACTCATGGCACTTTCTGATTCTAATTTTCATGGCGCTTCGTTAAGTAAAGATGAGAGTTCAATAGCACGTGAATTGTATTTTTATATGGCACCATCAGTTAATTTTCAAATTTACGATGCCACTATTCAAGGTGGTTTGTTTAATGATAACAGTCCGGTTACTTTTGATCTTATCCCTATTCGTTTTAATGGTGAAGCAGGTTTACGATATCGAAAAAATAACTGGAATTTTTCCTATGCTTTTGTTTACAGAGGGAAAGAGGTAAAATTCTATCGAACTATCGGCTACTTTTACGGGTCAATACGATTGTCTTATATTTTTAGGTAAATTACCTGAATTGTATGCAAAAAGAGAGAGTTGTTTAAAGGATTGATTTTCTATAGTTTAAATAAGTTATTTTCTCTTTTTTAACTTGTTTATTATTTTTATAAGTGTAAATTTTTGACATTTCATTATACTTGTAAAAATGAAAAATTATAAATTAAGTAGACTTTTTTTTTCGGTGAAGCATTTTTATATGAATAAAAATAGTATTTATTGTGAAATATTTAATAAATTAGTATAAGCAAACTCAAATCTAAATCTCTAACAATGTGTAAATTCTGGACTTTATTCCTTATTGTCTTATCTCCTGTATTGTTGTTTTCTCAAGTTGAAATGGACTCTTTGTTAGATGAATTAGATGCCACAATTGATAAAAGTGAATTTTATCACAATAAGAAGGAAACTGACATTAATAAGTTAAGAAGTTTACTCAAGTTGACTTCTTCAAATGTTCAGAAATATGAAATTTATGAAAAGTTGTTTGGCGAATATCGATTTTATCAATCGGATTCGGCTTTAAGCTACGCCCGAAAAAGCTTCAAGATAGCAACTGAATTAAAGGATTTAATTAAAATAAATACGTCTAAGTTAAATCTGGCTTCCACAATGGGCACTTTAGGGATGTATAAGGAGGCAACAGATATTTTGAATAAAATTTATATCCAATCTACTCCGGAAATCAAGGGGACTTATTTTGGAGTTTGTAGTTCACTTTATCTTTCTATGTCGGATTATGCTGCTACCGTACAAGAAAAAAGTGAATACCTACAATTGACAAAAAAATATAGAGATTCCAGTTATCATTTTTACCCACCAACTTCGGAATCTTTTATAATTCATCAGGCTAATAAACTTTTTGAAGAAAAAAAGTATGACGAAACCTTACCGTTATTACAAAATTATTTCAAGAAAATTAAAAACAATAATCCAGACAAAGCTGTTGTTGCCTATTTAATTTCACTAGCGTATCAGTTAAAAAAAGACTTTGAACAAGAAAAAAAATGGCTCATCATTTCTGCTATTTCTGATTTGCAGTTAGAAAAGAAAGAATACATTTCATTACGTTCCTTAGCCTATATTCTTTATGAAGAAGGCGATATTGACCGCGCTTATAAATATACCAAGCGAACACTGGAAGACGCACTTTTTTGTAATGCTCGTTTAAGAACTTTTGAAATTTCAAAGATGATGCCTATCATTAATGAAGCGTACCAAAAGCAAAATGATACCAATCAAAAACAGTTGATTGTATTTTTAGTAAGTGCTAGTATTTTGTCTTTGTTTTTAATGGTAGTGTTGGTTTTGTTATTCAAACAAATGAAAAAATTGTCTAAGGCTAAAAAGGAAATAAGTTTAGCAAATGCTCAATTTTTAGTATTAAATCAAGAACTGAATAGCTTTAATGAAAAATTGAATGAAACTAATACTACTTTAAAAGAAGCCAATTTGGTAAAAGAAATCTACATTGGGCGTTATATGGATCAATGTTCGGTTTATATCAGCAAATTGGATGAATACCGTCGTAAGTTGAATGTGATTGTTAATAGCGGAAAAACAGCCGAATTGGTCAAAGCAGTAAAATCCAAAGAATTCATTGAAGTTGAATTAAAAGAATTCTACCATAATTTTGATAAGACTTTCTTGTTGCTTTTTCCCAATTTTATTGAAGAGTTTAATAACTTATTAGTAGATAATGAAGATATCAAATTAAAGCCAGGTGAATTAATGAATACCGAATTACGCATTTTTGCTTTGATTCGATTAGGAATATCAGATAGTGTTAAGATAGCCGAATTTTTACGCTACTCCTTATCTACTATTTACAATTACCGAACCAAGTTAAGAAACAAAGCTTTAGGACCGCGTGATGAGTTTGAAGTTAATGTGATGCGAATAGGTACAAACAAATAATAATAATGAGTTCTTTTTTTATTGGAGCTTCTATACTCTTTTGGTGTATAGAATCTATTTTTAAACACTACAGAATCACTACTTTTTTTGATTTGAATAATAATAATAAATAGCTGTAATTCAGTAAGTTGTGGTTTTGTTTTGGTCGTTTTAAACTACCAAAATTAGTTAATAAAAATATGCAGGATAAAATCAATATAATTTTGGTTTGCTAAGATGTATACAAGAAATTATTAACTTATTAACTCAACCAAATGAAGCATTTCTTTTTATTAACCTTACTTTGTGTTGCATTCAATACTATTGTAGCACAACAGTTAAAATCTCCCAATCAAAAATTGCAGATGGAGTTTTCTTTGCAAAAAGATGGAACTCCAAGCTATAGTTTGAATTATAATGGCAAGGTTGTAATTAAGCCAAGTAAATTGGGATTAGAATTGAAAAATGATGAAAAGTCATTATTGAATGATTTTACCATTGTGGATTCAAAAGCCAGTACTTTTGATGAAGTATGGAAACCGGTTTGGGGCGAAGTTGCCAGTATTCGTAATCATTATAACGAATTGGCTGTAACCTTAAATCAAAAAGGAACCGACAGACAAATGGTTATCCGTTTTCGTTTATTTGACGAAGGTCTGGGTTTTCGCTATGAATTTCCTTTACAAAAGAACCTAACTTATTTTGTAATTAAAGAAGAGAAAAGTCAATTTGCCATGAATGGCGACCACACTGCTTTTTGGATTCCTGGAGATTATGATACTCAGGAATACGATTATACGACTTCAAAATTATCTGAAATTAGAGCTTTAACTGAAAAAGCCACTACCGAAAATGTATCGCAACAATCTTTTTCACCTACAGGTGTGCAAACTGCTTTAATGATGAAAACCGC
>JALRGZ010000029.1 GCA_023253295.1 Flavobacterium sp. | reverse complement strand
CGCCTACTTCAATCATGTGTTCTTTTCCTTCAAGTATTGTTCGATGGCTCGGGCACGTCCTTCGGCTGTTATGTATGTGTCCAGCAAATCATCGCGCTCCTTATCCGTCAGCCCTACCCACGGTTTTTGCTATTTTACTTGCGTTATCGTACCCAATTTTTGGTGCAAGCGCTGTAACGAGCATAAGAGATTCATTTAGTAATTGGTCAATTCTTTTTTTATTAGCTTTGATACCTTTTACGCAAAAATCAACAAAGCATTGAACCGAGTCTGATAATAGATCTATGGATTGTAAAATATTGTGAGCAATTAGTGGCTTGAAGACATTTAGCTCAAAATGACCATGTGAGCCTGCCATGGTAATACCATTATGATTACCAATGACTTTCACACATACCATTGTAACAGCTTCGCACTGAGTTGGATTTACTTTTCCTGGCATAATCGAAGATCCAGGTTCATTTTCAGGTAAAATTAACTCACCATATCCAGCTCTTGGACCTGATCCTAAAAAGCGAATATCATTTGCTATTTTCATTAAAGCCACAGCTGTTGTGTTAAGAGTCCCTGAGAAATTAACAATAGAATCGTGTGCAGCTAAAGCTTCAAATTTATTCTTTGCAGTATGAAAGGGTAGTTTAGTTATTTTTTTAATTTCAGATGCAATTTTATGATCCCATCCTTTTCTTGAATTAATCCCAGTTCCAACTGCTGTGCCGCCTTGTGCTAAGGGATAAATTTCAAGTAGAGCTCTCTTGATTCTTGAAAGAGCTTTTGAAACTTGCATATGATATCCAGAAAATTCTTGTCCAAGAGTAAGAGGTGTTGCATCTTGCAAATGAGTTCTTCCAATTTTTACGATATTTTTAAATTCATTCATTTTTTTTGCCAGAGCATTTTCCAAAGATTGAATGGCAGGAATTAATTTTTTGTTAGCTTGAATTGCAATAGCAATGTGCATTGCTGTAGGAAAAGTATCATTTGTAGATTGAGCTTTATTGACATGATCATTAGGGTGAACTGGATTTTTACTTCCCATTTTTCCTCCAAGCATTTCAATAGCTCTGTTGGCAATGACTTCGTTTACATTCATGTTAGTTTGAGTTCCAGAACCCGTTTGCCAAACTTTTAAAGGAAAATGATCATCGTGCTTACCAGCAATCACTTCTTCAGAAGCTTTAATAATAGCTTTAGCAACTTTGGGGGTAATATCTTTATATTTTTGATTAACAATTGCTGCTGCTTTTTTTACGATTGCAATTGCGTGTATTAATTCTATAGGGACATTAGTTTTTCCAATTTTAAAAAACTGCAAAGAACGTTGTGTGCCAGCCCCCCAGTACTTATCTGCTGGAACTTTTATTTTTCCAAAACTAATCGATGCAGTTGAAACTTCAGAATCAGTACCTAAACTATATAACATTCCTTTATTTTCAGGTATATCTACAACAAAACGCTTTTTAGGATTTTTTACTGCAGGAATCTTGGAAAATTTTTCTATTATTTCTTTTTCCATTTGATCAGCATCAAAATCTCCGATAACAGCTATAGCCTGTAAATCGGTTCTATACCAATCGTGATAAAAATCTCTCAGCGCTTTGTATTTAAATCCTTCAACAACTGACATTAAACCTATTGGTAATCTGTCAGCATATTTAGAATGATTAAACAGGATAGGAAACGAAATTTTAGACAAACGAGCCTGACCATTTTGTCTGGTACGCCATTCTTCTTTAATTACTCCTCTTTCAGCATCAATCTCTTCATCGGTTAACAACAAATAATGAGACCAATCATACAATACTTGCAAACAAGTATCAACTAAACCATCTTTTGTAGGGATGTTACTTAAATTATAAACTGTTTCATCAAAACTGGTATAGGCGTTAATATCTTTACCAAAAACAGCTCCATGTTTTTGAAGTGTATTTAAAATACCTTTACCTGGAAAGTGCTCTGTTCCATTAAAAGCCATATGTTCTAAAAAATGAGCCAATCCCTGTTGATCATCATTTTCTAAAATGGAACCTACATTTTGTATAATATAATAGCTTGCAGCATCTTTTATTACTTTTGTATTTTTAATATAATAAGTCATTCCATTAGGCAGAACACCTTTTTTAAAACTCTGATCAACAGGCAATGGAGCACCATAATTGACAGACTGCGAAACTACTTTAGTAGATTGCAAAACGATGCAAGCAAAAAATAAAATAAAAATGTTTTTCATAAAATTACGGTATCTGATGTTGTTTTGTTTACAATTTCTTTAAACTCAGGTTTCAAAGATATTCGCAAAAATACTCTTTTTATGTTAAAAAAAATTTAAAATAAAACTATACAACTCCCATAGAATTAAACATAATTCAACAAAACAAACAAAAAACAAATAATATTTTATGATTCCGGATAAAAAACAATATCCAAAACATCTGCTTTTTTAAAGAAACTATTTGCTGCTTTTTCAATATCCTTAACAGTAACCGTATTAATAATAGTATCTAAATAAGAAGAATCTAATCTATTTTCTTTTGTTTCATAATATTGCCTTAAAGTACTCATCCAAAAATCATTACTTTCAGTTCTAATATCATTATTCTTTTTTATATTAAGAATTACTTTTTGTAAATCGTCTTTACGTACTATTTTTTTTATAGCATCAATTTCTTTATAGACTAAAGATTTTAAATGTTCAGCATTAGCAGGATCACATACAAATGATATTTCAAAACCCTGATTCATTTTTGGATATCTAATTGAAAAAGAATTTACACTTACGCCATAAGTCCCCCCTTCTTTTTCACGAATATTTTCTTTAAAACGTAAATCTAATATACCTCCAATAATAGAATTATATACAACATTTTGTCTTGAATATTCTTCATCAGCTCTAAATCGAACCATTACCGTAGATTTGGGAACTTCCATAGGGATTTTTATCTTATAAGAATGTTTACCATGAGGGTAAAAATCTCCATCATCTTTCCATGTTTCCTTTCTATCCGTTGATTTTATAGAACCAATATATTTCTCAACTAATGATTTAATTGTATCCTTATTCACATCTCCTACAATGAAAAAAGTAAAATCACTTGCCCCATCAAAACGATCTAAATAAATCTCCTTAAGCCTCTCAAAACTAATTTTATCTAAATAATTCTTTCCATATTTAATATGTCTTGGATTCTTAGCATTGATTATTCCGCTTACAGTATCTCGTATGATTGCTTTCATATCACGTTTAGTATCCAAAGTCAAATACTTCTTTTTAAGAATACTATTAAATGATGTCTCATCAAATCGAGGTTCTTGAAAACGCAAATAAACTAATTGCATCATCGTTTCTACATCTTTAGTATTTGATGCTCCTGAGACCGATTCTTGAGTATTACTAATTGAAAAAGCACTATTAGCTGTTTTTCCAGCCATAAGTTTATTATAAGCATTTACATTAAATCGACCTATCCCAAATTGCTTAACAAATTCTACAGCTGCTCCACATGAAGGCAAATCTTTTGTATCATAAACTGACATTCCTCCTTCACTAATGGCTTGTAAGGCAACATTGTTTTTTTGATAATTTGCAAAACGATATACAACAGTTGCTCCATTAGATAATTTCCATTCTACGGCATCAAAATCTTTTAACTCTTTTTCACTGATAATTTTACCTCCTTCAGGTTGTTCACTTAATAATTCAACATCAGTAGGAGTATCATCAACATAAACTTTCAAATCTTTTTTTTGAACTTTGGCAACAATAGCCGTCAAATCTTGCAATGATGGAAAAGCATTTTTAGCTCTTTCTGGACCTGTTACAATATAAACCTGATTCTTGTCTGTAAAAAACTTAGTTACATAGTCCTTCAACTCACCTAAAGTAATAGTTGGAACAATTTCCTTTGCAAACTGATACTCAAATATTGCATCAGGAACCGAAGTACCATTCATATAAGCTGTTTTAATAGCCGTACAGTAAGAATCTGAAGTCAAATTATCTCTCTTGTTATATTTATTCTCAGCCGAAGCCATATAATTCAATTTCAAACGCTCTAATTCTCCTTCGGTGAAACCATGTAATTTGATACGTTGTAATTCATTTAATGTAAATTCGAAAGCAAATTTTTCTAAACCAGGATTAGATGTAACACTAATTTTAAATAATTCATAACCTCTTTCAAAATAACCATTTGAAATAACAGCCGTTTTAAAAGGAACTTTATACTTAGACTTAATCTCCTTTAATCTATTGGCCAACAATACATTAAAAAAAGTATTAACAATTTGTTCGCGTTTGTCAGCTAAAGTATTTCCATATTCAACTTTATGTCTGATATTAAGGGAAACCATAACATCATTCAAATCATTATCTGTACCTATTGTATAAAGAGGTTTAGCATTATCAGGAATCGTAATTAGTGGACGTTTTTGAGGATTTTTCACTGGCGGAATTGCTGAGAACAATTCTTTTACACGTTTTTCAATAGCATCAACATCAATATCACCAACAATTGCAACGGCCTGCAAATCGGTACGATACCAATCATGATAAAAATCCCTTAATGCTTTTGGTTTGAAGTTTTTTACCACATTCATATCACCAATAGGTGTACGTTTATAATAAATCGCCCCGTTATACATTACCGGACTAATTTGATCAAAAATTCTCGATTGCGCATTGATACGGGAACGCCATTCTTCATGAATTACTCCTCTTTCAGCATCAATTTCTTTTTCATCTAAAGTTAATTCATCGCACCAGTCGCGTAAAGCAATTAAACATGAATCAACAATTTTTTCATTCGCAGTAGGAACTCTACTTATATTATAAACTGTTTCATTCGTTGCTGTATAGGCATTGACATCTAAACCAAATTTTACCCCATTGCGTTCTAACATGTCTAACAAATTCTTCCCCGGAAATGTATTTGTTCCATTAAAAGCCATATGCTCTAAAAAATGTGCCAAACCACTTTGGTTATCTTTCTCTAAAGCAGAACCCACATTTTGATAAATATAAAAACTGGCACTCGCTTTAGGTTGCTCATTATGACGAATATAATAAGTAAGACCATTTGGCAAAACACCTTTTCTAATGGCTTTATCAAAAGGAACTTTTTGAGACAAATCGCTAAACTGCTGAGCAGATAAAATCCCACTAAAAAATAATGCTCCAATACATAACAAACGAAATCTATTCATAATACTTTAATAAATGTTTAGGATAAAAACCTACTATAAAAAAAACTACTACACCAAGTTAATTAAAGATGTAAATCTTAGCTAACCAGATGTAGTAGAACAAAAAACAAATTATCTTATTGCAACAGCTTTACCAGCTTTCATTGCATTTAAATCATCTTGAACGACACCTACACTATGAGAACCTTCTTTTTTCAAAATTGCCTGATAAGCAGCTTCTTTGATTTTTAAAGCTTCTTTTTTATCCCCAAAATTATAAAGAACGTTAGCATACAAACTCATGATACCTCCATCACCCGGAATAAAATCATAAGCTGTTTTAGCCCATCGAAGTACGTCTTCTTTTTCTTGTTGTGTTTTTGCAAATTGACCGTAGTTTCTAACATAATAACCCGTTCTTTCACTTTCTCTGACAGCGAAAGGCTTTAAAGATTGAGCTGATTTATCACCTTCAGCTAATCTTTTTTGCCAATTTTCATAAGCTGTTTTTAAAGCATTTACATCAAGAGACTTCACATAAGCATCAATTTCATCCCGCATTAGTTTTTTATATTGCTCACCTTCACCAGTTTGCAAATAATAAAAAGCATAAACCGCTTTTCTTCTTGCTTCATCTACTTTGAATCCATTTGTTGAAGCTCTTACTAAAGTTATCTCCAGGAATGTTGTATCTTTTTTATCGATAGCATAAGTAGTAGTCTTATCTACCATCATTCTTCCAATTTTTTGGAAAGTTTCACGAATGTCTTTTTTAATAAAAGGTTTCCATTCTTCAGAATCCTTGTTAGAAGTAAGAATACGATCTGCATTTCCTCCGAAAATAATTTCAGCTGAGTGATCAGAAAGCAATTGAACCATTTCCTGACTTGTTTCAGGAATTTTAGTTTGAATTTTCAAATAGTGCTCTAAAACATCTGTATAATTAGTTGATGAACTTGCTTTTAATTTATCCAAATACATACGAACGAAATCCTGATCATTCTTTTTCAACTCGTACTTTTCAGCCATACGACCAACACTATTAGGATCTTTACCGTACAGCACTGCTTTTTCTACCTCTTTCATAAACTTATCTGTAGGCATAGCAGCTTGAAAACGATACACAACATTACCGTCTCCGTCTAAGAATACATAACCTGGTAATCCCGTAATTCCAAAATTACGTTTAATCATAGGTCCTTCACCTTTTTCAACATCTACCTTTAAGGCTACTAAATTTTTATCAAAATATTTACCTACTTCATCTTCTTGGAATACCGTGTTAGCCATGTGTTTACATGGCCCACACCACACTGCAAAACCATCAATAAAAACTAATTTATTTTCAGCTTTTGCTTTTGCTAAAGCTTGTTTTAGAGTTCCATGCTCAAATTTTATTTGAGCTGACATCAATAATGGCAATACCATTAAGACAATTGTACTATATATTTTTTTCATATTTATATTTTTTGTATCAATTAGTATGAATTAAAAAAACATTCAAAAATTCTAAAGAATTACTTTGGGATATTATTTTTTTGAACCTTTTTTCATATTAGCAATTTGAGTTTCTAATGCTGTACGGCCCATATCATTTGGCTTCATTTTAGAAAGAATATCTTCTTTTAGTGCTATAGCCTCTTTTACTTTTCCTTGTTTGTATAAAACACTCCCTTTAAAAATAGGAATAGTAGTATCTTCAGGAACTAGCTGCATACCATAATCAATCCATTTCATAATTTTTTTGTAATCTGCTTTTTTATTATCCGGCATGTTCAAGTATGCAATACCAATTCTTGAAATAGTTTTAATTTGAGATAAAGCTTCTTTTCCTTGTAACATTTTGGCTTGAGAACTCATACCCGTCAAAGAATAATCATTTCCATGAACTTTCATATATTCTTCATAAAGTACTTGATCACTAGCTCTAAGTTGCTCAATTGTTTTAGCTGAAACCAAACTATCTAAATACCTAGAAGCTAAAGCCTTGTAAGCTTCGTTATCTTTAGACAAAAACAAATACTCTAATTCATAATTTGTTAAAGCATCATTTTTAGCATCTGAATCAGGATAAGATTTTTTCCATTCAGTGATAAAAAGTCTCATATATTCAGGATTTTTTTCTTCAAGAGCAGCTGTACGAGTATTAACACGCATTCTTTCTTTAAATTGTTTTACCACGCGTTCTTCCGGACGAGTACAAATTTCCATAAAAGCATCGTAATTTTCATTTAGAATTTGCTCGGCTTTACCTCCTACTAATAAGCATGAAGCATTATCCAAAAAGAAATCTAACATATCAGAAGTGTTAGGCTTCATTGATTTCTGCACTTTTAAATAATCCTCAATAGCCGCATAAGGCTTATCTCCTGATTTTATTTTTTTATCGATATAAAGTTTTAAGAAAGCTTCATCATTTCTTTTATTAGAGTATTCCTTATCCAATTCATCTAAACTTGCTCCACTTTTCAAGGACATCAGAGCTTCTTTACTCATTCTTAATACACCATCTAGATTTGCTGACCCTACTTTTTTATACATTACATCCCCATCCCTATTAATAAACATCATAGTTGGATAAGCATTTATACCATATTTTTTAGCTGCTTGAACGCCTTCTTTTTCAGCATTGATTTTTATATTAATAAAATTTTTATTGTATTCCTCTCCTACGACTGTCTCTTTAAAAACTCCATTAGCCATCATTTTACATGGCGCACACCAATCGGTATAAAAATCAATAAAAACCAACTTATTTTGTTTTTCCGCTTGAACCATAGCTTCCTCCAAAGAGATGTGTTCAAAATTAATCCCTTGTTGTGCAACCCCCATAAGAGGCAATAAAAGCAAACCAATAAAAAATACTGCTCTATTAATCATAAATTATATATTTAGTTTATTATTTTATTTTTTCTATTTTATTTCAATATGCTCTCCTTTATCACATTACCTTGGCAAGTTGATATAAACTTCGTTTAAATTATGACTCAATTTTATAACCACTACAATCAATCTTAAAACAAATCACCAAACAATTTTTAGAACCTAAAAAGACAAAACATATAAAATTTTTAATTCGTTTTTACACTCATTATAAATATATTTGATTCATTATACTCAGATTTCATTCCCAAAAAAAGGATCAAAAAACTTCACGTAAAATTCAATTTAGTGTAACACTTGTTGGTCTTTTTTTTTATTCGCACAAAAAAGAACATGTATTTATAAAAGTAAGACGTTAATTTTAGCAAGAGGAGTGACAATAAAGCAAAAAAACTATCTTTTAAAAAAAATATAACCTAAAAAAGTAGAATTCACAAAGCTTTAACAAGCTGATAATAAAACATAAAGTTACAAAATAATCAAAAACAACTAAAAAAACATTCCTTAATTACTTCGCATACTCAATGCACATTTTCGCAGTAAAAAACTAATAAAATCTTACAATATTTTTAATACACAAGCAATTTCAAAATCCTTTTAACAAGAATTATCACAATAGAACTATAATTAGATTTTTTTTAAAGTATTTAAAAAAATATATCGTAATAATTAATATCTTTATATGTAATTTACAAAATATATTATCAATTATTTAAGTATATTAATAACGATATTCATTTCGAATAATTAAAAAAGTATGAAAAACATACACTATTAGCTTGCTTTTTTGGAAAACAACAAAAATTAAATTATCGTCAGTAAATATGGTTATTCATAATAATATTGTTTGTAATTTTGTTAAACTTACAGTGTTTTTAAACTAGTCTTCAAAATACCAAGACAAATTAGAACATGTATAAGAAAATAAATAAGAATTTAGTGTTTAATATTAAGAACAAAAAATAGTACGAGATACTAGTAATTAATTGCAATGAGGGTATCCGGCAAAACTATTCAGTATAACAGTCAAGAGTTCAATGGCATTTTTGAGCGTCTTTTTCCGCACATGTACATGTTGGCTTCACGCATATTAAAAAATGAAGACAAAGGGAAAGACATCGCTCAAGAAGCTTTTGTAAAGCTATGGCAAAATGACACCGAAGAATTTGCAAGCGAAAAAGCACTACAAGCTTATTTATATGTTTTAGTTAAAAATGCTTGCATAAGCCAATATCGAAAAGAAAAAAACATCAATAACACTTCAATAGAAGATGGCCTAGTCGTAATTGAACAATCATTTTTAAATGAAATATTACGCGAAGAAACATACAAGCTTCTACACGAAGCTATAAAAGAATTGTCACCTCAAGCAGAACTGGTTATGCACCTGGCATTGAAAGGATACAGTAACGAGGACATGGCAAATGAACTACAAATAACAGTTAATTCTGTAAAAACAGTTAAAAAAAGAGCCTACAAAAAACTCAGAGAACTACTTGGAAATCAATTCGTTACGATTTTGCTAACAAATTTCATCCAAATTTTTTAATTTTTTTTCAAGAAGCTGTCACTCTCTTTAAAAAAAATTGCGTCTTTTTTATATACAGCATGTTAAATTGTTGCGAATTAATTGTTAAAATGGACAAAGTAAACAAACAAATAGAAATTTCAGAGCTTTTAGCTGCTAAAGTATTAGATACTTTAGACCAAGAACAACAAGAAGCTTTACAAGAATGGGAACAACAATCTAACAATAAAAAGATTGCTGAAGAAATACTTGATGCAGAAGCTTTTTCGGCATGGAATGATAAAATGAACCATATTGACACTGTGGGAGAATGGAATTCTTTCTTAGAACGTATGGATCCTTATACCAGGAAGCAAACAAAGGTAATACGATTAAATACTATAAAATGGGTATCATTAATCGCTGCAGTGTTTTTAATTGGAGTTGCCATTTTTTCTTTGTATCAAAAACCTACCCCTAATCCTAAGATGCAAACAGTCGAAATGACTTCAATTGCACCTGGTAGCTCACATGCACAATTAGTTTTATCCAATGGCGAAGTTGTTGATTTAGGCACCGCATCTCAAAATTCTATAAATGAAGGAAATGTTGCTGTACAAAATAGCAAAGGAGTTCTTCAATATGGTAATACTAACGATAACAACCCTATCGAATCAAAAACAAACACTTTAAGAATACCACGCGGAGCTGAATACCAATTAGTTCTAGCTGACGGAACAAAGGTTTGGTTAAATTCTGATACTGAATTAAAATATCCTGTTCAATTTTCCGGAAAAGAAAGAAGAGTAACTCTAAAAGGAGAAGCTTATTTTGAAGTTGCTCACAATAAAGAAATGCCATTTATAGTTA
>JALRGZ010000023.1 GCA_023253295.1 Flavobacterium sp. | reverse complement strand
GCAAAGTAACGTTTTGAGTTTCTTCAATGTCTTTAATCCAGTTTAAATGTGATTCTAATCCGTCTACACTCAAAGCAATCACCTTTGTATTTCTTTTTTGAAATTCAGGAAAATAATTTTCTACCGTTCCCAGTTCAGTCGTACAAACAGGAGTAAAATCTGAGGGGTGAGAAAATAACACACCCCACGAATCTCCTAACCATTCGTGAAATTGAATTGTACCTTGTGTAGTTTCTGCTTTAAAATCCGGAGCGATATCTCCTAATCGTATTGTTGCCATAATTTATTTATTTTATATAAGTTCTATAAAATTAGTCAAAAAAAGCTACACTCAATTTTTAATCAGGATAAATGTTTGTTAAAGAACAATAACACTCAACTTTAAAAACTAATATCTTTTATAAAAAAATTAAATATTATTCTCTTTTTACGCCGATTATCTCTCCACTTATATACATTGCTTTTACTTTATCCTTTGAAATTGAATAAATTTTATCAGAATAATTTTCTTCTTTATTAATTTTAAACAAATGAATAATACTTTTAGAAGTGTAATTATTAGGAGCAAAATAAATACTATCATTAGAAACTTTCAATATTTTAAGAGTTGAATATTTGCCCGTTTCAACAACATACTCATAAACATCCCCTTTCATAGGAGATGCAAAAAGTTTAAATTTCTTTTCTTTATAAACACCACTTCCAAACTCACTGACAACAATTAACAATAAAATAATTATTACTCCCGAAAACTGCCAAATAGGACCTTTTGCCCTATCTTTTAAATTTTGACTTTCAAACTTTAAAGCTTCAGGCATTTCTTTATATTTCATAACTTTTTTACAATGACCGCAAGTAGAAATAAGATTTTTCCATATTGGAAATAAAGGGATCCAAAAAACATGTATATGCTTTCGGAAAATACTAATGGTTAATTCTCCTTTTGTTTTACAATTTGGACAAATTCCAGTTGAAGATTGAACAGTTTCTAAATTAACCGCCTTAGTTCCATAAATTATCATATTCTACACTTTTTCAAACATTAATAAAATCAAAAAACAATAACTTAAATAGTTACTCATAAATAAATAGATAACAATCATAATCTAAATACATTTAGATCTCTTTAAATATATAAATATTTATTTACAAAAAACTAAAAAGTTGTTTTGGAAACGAAGAAGTGTTCAATAGCCCTGATGGCAATGAAAATCCTCCCGAGTTTTCATCGGGAGATTGTAATGGACAGCAGGAGAAAAAGTTGTTTTGAAAAAGAATCGTTGTGCTCCTAAAACAGAAGATACACTGTTTAAATATACTGCAAAACAAAATACCAGAAAGCCAAAGTAATAAAGGAAATAGGAATCCCAAAACCTATCATCATACTGCTTAACCGGGGTTTTAAACCATGAGAGCTTGCCACAATACTAGCCATAATCATGGGAGCCATAGCCGCTTCTATCAAGGCAACCTGAATCATTAAACCAGTCTGCTTTAGAACAAAGACATACAACACAAATAATATAGCAGGCATAATGAATAGTTTATAAGCTAATCCCATCCAAAGAAATTTCCAATGCTGACTTCGGCTATCAAAATGCAATTGTAAACCAACTGATATAATGGCTAAAGGTGTTAATAAGCTACCTAATTTTGTTAGTCCAAATTGAATATAATCATGAAAATC
The DNA here is from genome assembly GCA_023253295.1 of Flavobacterium sp. Lineage (GTDB taxonomy): Bacteria > Bacteroidota > Bacteroidia > Flavobacteriales > Flavobacteriaceae > Flavobacterium. The sequence goes on along the minus strand of JALRGZ010000023.1, from coordinate 2,087 downwards.
CAAGTCTAAAATATTAGCAACACAAGACACTAAAAAACAAACAAAAGGCGGAAACAACATCACTTTTTTAATAATGGTTCCTCCACTGATTTCATCTTTAGAATACATCGTAGCTACAACTATTGCAAGAGTCGAAACCAACACAAATGTTCCCGGCTGATCAACCAAAATAGCCATCTTTAAACCTTCGGAACCATACAAAGCATTTACAATTGGAAAGCCTAAGAAAGAAGTATTTCCTAATCCTGCAGTGATAATCAGGCAACCTATTAATTTTTTAGACCAACCGTATTTCTTTCCTAAAAACCGAAATAAAAAGAAAGAAACAGCAAAACCTATCCAAGCCACCCCGATAAGGTAGAGCAATTTATTATCCCATTGAATTTTCGGGATATAATATAAGGCCAAAGCAGGAAGACAGACATTGATAACAAACTTATTAATTAGTTTGTAGCTATTGCTAGGAAACCACTTCACGTATTGCAAAGCAACACCAAGGAGTAAGTAGACAAAAATCAGAATTATATTAATCATAATGCTGCAAAGATATTTACTAATTATTTGGTATCATAAACTTATTAGGAATATCAAAAATTTCCTTTTAAAAGTGTTATTTTTACTTAAAGCAATCTGAATTGTGGAAAAAGACAAGCTCAATCGAAACGAAAACGAAAACAGTCCTAAAAAATTCAACGCTGCCGTTTTAAAAAAAATTCAGCAGACCAGAAGGATTCAACCCAATACCGAAGAACTCATTTCACGTGTATTGGCAGGAGATACTGTGGCTTTAAGCAGGGCTATCACTTTAATTGAAAGCAGTAATCCAGCTCATTTTTCCAATGCCAACACCCTAATTAATGCGTGCCTACCACATGCTAATAACTCCATTCGGATAGGAATTACCGGTGTTCCCGGAGTGGGAAAAAGTACTTTTATTGAAGCTTTTGGAAAACAACTCACCCAACAAGGAAAAAAAGTAGCAGTACTCACTATAGACCCCAGTAGTTCAATTTCACACGGAAGTATTCTGGGAGACAAAACCCGTATGGAAAGTTTAGCCAAAGATCCTAATGCCTATGTCCGCCCTTCGGCATCAGGAGAAACTTTGGGAGGAGTAGCCCGTAAAACCAGAGAAACTGTTACACTTTGTGAAGCAGCAGGTTTTGATACTATCATCATTGAAACAGTAGGTGTGGGACAAAGTGAAACTGCCGTTCACAGCATGGTGGATTTCTTTTTATTATTACAAATTGCAGGTGCCGGTGATGAACTGCAAGGCATTAAAAGAGGCATTATGGAAATGGCAGATGCTATTGTGATCAACAAAGCTGATGGAGAGGCTGTCGCAAAAGCCAACTTAGTAAAAACAGAAATGAGACGTGCTTTGCATTATTTCCCAAGTAAAAAATCAGGGTGGATCCCTACTGTGACTACTTGTAGTTCTATTACCAAAGAAGGTATTTTGGAAATAGAACAAATCATCCTAAAATACATTAAAACCACAAAAAGCAATGGTTATTTTGAAAGCAAAAGAACGGAACAAAATGAATTTTGGTTACTCGAAACCATTAACAATCAACTTAAAGATGATTTTTTCAACCATCCTAAAATGCAGAACTTACTAAAAAAAACTAAAAAAGCGGTGCAAAACAATGAAACATCACCTTTTGCAGCCGCTAAACTATTATTAGAAACTTATTTCAAAACGAGAACTTAATCCTGCTCGTAACGTTCCATTTCTCTATCGTAAAAAGCATTCGCCTGTTCGATTAAACTTTCCATTTCGGCATTTAATTCTGCTTCGTCCAAATCTTCTGGCTCTTCCATAATTTCCACTTCATCATCTTTCAAATTGATGATAAATCTTGGATAATCTAAATGAATGATGAAAATATCATCCGGGAAATCGGTATTGTCTCCGAGTACAAATTTTGGTAATTCCATTTCTTTATTGTTTACTAAAGCAGTATCTATAAGCGAAGCTAAATTTTCATCATTAAAAAATGCTTTCCATTTAATTTGAGCCGAATTGGTTGTATCGTTCGAAGCTACATTCTGAAATTGTTCAGGCAAATCCTTTTTTTCAT
>JALRGZ010000001.1 GCA_023253295.1 Flavobacterium sp. | reverse complement strand
GATCTACTGCCTGAATGTAAACTTCATTTTGTTTTATAGCCAAATCATAATTTTCCAATGCCTGTTGCACCTGTACTTTAATGTGATCAGTAAGTATCATTTCTGTGTTTTGGATTTCGGCTGCTTTACTTTTTGCTTTTTTAACTTCAGTACCGTTTTTAAAGATGTCACTGATGTTATACGAAAGTCCAACTCCAAAATTCATGGCATTTTGAACGTTTACTACATTTTTCAAATCTAAAGTGGTATAACCTCCAATAAGCGCAAGAGAAGGGTAGTAACCACTGCGGGCAACTTTTATGTTATCCATACTTGCTTTTTCCTGAAATCGTAAAGCTTCTAAATCTTTACGATTTTCTAAAGCCGGATTTTCATCAGCAGGGATATTGTTCATCTCAAAAGAAGAAAAATCACTTTCGTTCACAACAATTTTTGTTTTTGGGTCTAATTGTAATAAAGTAGCCAATCCGTAATTCACTACGTTTAAATCACTATTAGCCTTGTCTAAAGACAATTGAACCTTAGAAAGCTGTAATTGTGTTTTTAACAAATCATTTTTAGGAACGATTTCGTTTTTCTCTAATTCAGTAAAATCTTTTACACGTTGTTGCGCACTTTTGTAGTTTTCTTTAAGTAATTCTACTGTTTTTTCAGCTTGATACAAAGCCACATAATAGTTGATGACTTCCATTGCGATATCTTCTTTGGTTTGCAAAGCATTTGCCGCTTCGGCTTTGTATAAATTATCTGAAACTTTAATGCTGTTTTGTAATTTAAAACCGGAGAAAATAGGCAAATTAGCCGTAATTTGTCCTAAAACCAATTGGTCAACATTAGGTGCTTTAGAGTCTGATCCACTATCGCTGCTGGAGCTGTTGCTTTTCAAATCGATATTGGCTTTTGTTAAACGTTGGTATTGTGCTGATGCTTTTAAATCAGGATATCGGTGGTTTTTAACCGATTGCAACTCGTATTGTTTAGTCGTTACTTTGGCATCGGCTAAACTAACTTCGTTGCTTTTCTCCCAAGCCAAATGGATGGCCTCATTGAGAGTTAAACTCTTTTTTTCCTGTGCTTCTAAGGAGGAGATTCCTAAAGATAAAACTCCAAAGAGTATTAAATAATTAGCTTTCATATATAAGAAGTGCTTTGATTGTTTGTTGAATGTGCGTTTTAAATTTTGTTTGTATATAATTTTCGAACGCTTCGTCAGTTGTGAGATTCAAGATTTTTTGGAAATAGGCTTTATTCATGCTAAAATGAAAAAACGTACCTAAAATTGTAGGAGAGATTAGAGGAATATTGACATCTTTTCTGAAGATTCCTTTAGTCTGACCTTCCTGAATAATTGTTTCAATTGATTTTAAATTTCGGTCTCTAACTTCATTTAAAATTTTCATCTTGTCTTCAAGTTCTTCCGTCGAAAATTCAAAATGTAAAATTCTGTAAATTCCTTTGTTACAACGAATTCTGTTGATGTATAGCTCGATTAATTTGTCAATTTTGGCAATTGGGTCTAAATTTTCTACGGATAAATTTTCCATTTGGATTTTTAAATCCGAAGTACGGTAAATAATTAAGGCTTCCAATAGTTTTTCCTTCGAACCAAAATAATAGGATACCATTGCAATATTGATATCGGCTTCCTTAGCGATGGTTCTAATTGATGTTCCTTCAAAACCTTTTTCAGCAAATAGTTTTTCGGCTATTTGAAGAATGTGTATCTGTTTTTCATTAAAATCAGTTTTCACTTTGTTGTTTTTTAATTACAGTACAAAATTAAACAACTGTTTAATTTAAACAACTGTTTAATTTTTATTTAACGTAATATTAACACCTTGGTTTTAAGTGATTTTAGATTGTTTTTTGTTTGGTAAGTGTCTGTTTTAATGAGGTTTGTGTTTTTTAAGGGGTTTTTAAAAAAAATAAGATTACGGTAATTCTAACTTGGTATTTGTAATTATCCAGCAATAGCAAATAGATGTAAATTGAGGTTTTAATGGTATATTCTGCTAATCAAATTTGGTACAGGACTTTTATTTTGAATTCAAAAAGCTAACCCATTAGTTGTAAACAAACTAGCTTTATTGGAGTAAAATTGTGAATATCTATTTCAATAATTTAGTAATTATTATGCGCTAAAATCTATCTTTGGCATCCTTAAAAAATGAAAAGTATGAGCGCAATTTGGTACGAATGCAAAGTAAAATATAGAAAAACAGACGAAACTGGAAATCAAAAAATGGTAGGCGAAATCTATTTGGTTGATGCTATTTCTTTTACGGAAGCCGAAAGCAGAATTAATGAGGAAATGAAGGCTTATGTGAGTGAAGAATTCAAAATTGCCAATATAAAAGTTGCTAATTATGCCGAAATTCACCCTTTTGAAAATGCCGACAGATGGTTTAAATCCAAAATTTCTTTACTAGCTTATGATGAAGAAAGCGGAAAAGAGCGTAAGACCAATATGTATTTCTTAGTTCAGGCTAATGATGTAAAAGAGGCTTACGATAATACGGTACATACTATGAAAGGAACTATGGGAGACTATACGATTCCCGCTATTTCAGAATCGGCTGTTTTAGACGTTTTTCCGTATTTTAGTGGTGATGAAGATGAGTTGGAACAGTTAGAGCGATTTAATGCCTTAAAAGCGTCAAAACCTGTGGTAGCTGAAATTGAAGATCATATGGAATTTGTAACCGCAGAGGAAGAAGAAAATGTGTAATAAGTAAGGCCATTTTACACAATCGCAAATTAGTCGTGCTCAGGTATGCTAGTTTGCGATTTTTTATTTTAGACTAATGGAGAATCCCTTTTTCAACTATTCTATTGCTTTTTTGGCTGGCAATAAAACTGATAATGAAGATTTGGAACGAATGAAAAAAGAGTATTGGAAGTAAAATAATTCCCATGGCACTTGGGTTAATAAATAAAATTTTGGCAAAAACAGAACCATGTACTAAGGATTTTTTAGTTCCACAAAATTGAGATGTAATTGTATCTTCAATACTAAAACTAAGTAGTTTACTTATAAAGCCCGTAAGGAGGTAAATTGTATAAAACAATGTTATAACTCCGATACCAATAATAAAAAAATCATTGGTGTCAATCCCACTAAAAACATTTTCTTTAAAGGAGTCTGAAAAACTTTTGTAAATAATTAATAAAATAACTGATTTATCAAACAGAGTTAGATATTTACTGTGTTTTTGAGCAAATCCGCCCCAAAAACGATGCAATAGAAAACCAATTATTACAGGCGCCAGAACTTCCGTAATCAGCTTAGTGTATATTTCTCCTAAATTATAATTTGCATTTGTGTCATTTAAAAATAATCCTAACCAAAGTGGGGTAATAAAAATCCCAATTAATCCAGAGATACTAGCATTAAATATGGCTGCCGGTACATTGCCTTTGGCTATGGAAACCATCACTACCGAAGAGGAAACTGTAGAAGGGAGAGATGCTAAAAATAAAAAAGCAATCCAAATATTGTTATCATAATTTGAATGTATAAAAGGATAAAAGCAGAGGATTATAATTGGGAAAAAAAGGAAAGTGCAGCCTTGAATCAAGAGGTGTAATTTCCAGTTTTTTAAACCTGATTTTATTTTTTCAGGACTAAGTTTGAGTCCGTAAAAAAAGAAAATTAAAGAAATCCCTATACTTGCTATTCTATCTAATGGCAACGGACCAGATTTACTGCCAAATTGAGGGAAGAGATAAGCCAGGAATACAACAATAGCAATTGAAATTAGGAATTTGTCTATTTTGAATTTCATAGTTTACCACTTTTATTGATAGTAATTAATACAGTTGGCAAAGGTAGGTACTTCTGTAGGAACTGAAAAAACAAGTTTCTTTTTTGACAACATTTTAACGGTTTTTACTGTTTTTGTATATCTCTTTATCAAAAAAAAACAGTAATGGTTTTTAGCTAAAGATCACTTTCGAAAGTGTTACCAGACCCGTAAATAAAATCAATACCAATACAATTGATTTAAACTGTTCTTCCGAAATACGATTTAGAATTTTTTTTCCAAAATAAGTTCCCACAATACTAACTCCAAGTAAAATAGGAATGAGGTATAAGTCATGTTGGTGCACATAACCATTATAGGTGTAAACAAAGCTTCGGCTGGAATCAATGGCTAAATCGATAATGGCTGAGGTAGCAATAAAAACTTCCATTTTTAGATTGTAAGCTGCTAAGGTCATACCCCGAATAGCACCACCAGTTCCTAATAAGCCTGCAATTAATCCGGATAGGGTTCCGCCTAAGAGTGAATTTGAAACGGTAGGTTTGATGCTAATGTTTTTAAAGAAAAGAAAAAACAAGCTAATTAGAATGAGGAAACCAGCCAGTGCTATTTCAAGTGTTTTAGTGTCAATGTATTTGCTTATAAAAGCACCCACAATGACAAAAAGTACAGCCGGAAGTCCGATTGTAAGGAGTAGTTTTTTATCAAAACCTTTTCTGAAAAAAGCAATTTTGGTAATATTACTCGATACATGAAAAAGTGCTGTAATCCCTAAAACGGAATGAAAATCTAAAAAATAACTGGCAATAGGTACAAAAAATAATGAAGAACCAAATCCTCCAACAGTGCCCAGAATTTCGGCTAGTAAGGCTAATAGAATGAATAGAGGTAGATTTTCCAATACAAATAGGTTTTGGGCTAATAATTTTTCTATTGTTTGCTGTGTTATGTAAAAATAAGCTAAAAAGGAATAGTATAGCTATTTTTTTTGAAAGAAAGGGAATTAGCTGGAGTAAATGAATTTACAGTTCTTTTCTAAAAAAAAATACTGAAATTCTGCTGGAAAAATTAATAAAAATTTGGCAATTTTAAAAAAGATTGTTGTTAATTTTATAGTAGGTTATTGTTCGAGAAATCCCAATTCAAGCCTTTAGATTATTACAATAACAAGTTTAGTATTAATTAATTTTTTTCAA
>JALRGZ010000323.1 GCA_023253295.1 Flavobacterium sp. | reverse complement strand
GTTATTTGCCAAATACATTTCCACGCCAATAAACGCCATGAATTACACCCAAGCCATGCTTCCTGCAACAGCGGAATTGTTGGCCAATCCCTACGGAACGGCCGCGGGTATGTGGATGGAAAATCAACGGATATAAATCTCTTCATACTTCTGTAATTGGGTCTTACAAAAAACCAATTGAAATTCAAATAAGAACTAATGAAATGCATGATTTTGCTGAAAGAGGTATAGCATCTCATTGGAAATATAAATCTTCTTCCATCCCTACTACAAACACATGTGGAAACTCCAATCCTTTTGCCAGGTGAATGGTCATTAAAGCCACACGATCTTCGTCACTGGTGTCATTATCTAAGTCAGTAGCCAAAGCCACATCTTCTAAAAATTCAGCTAATGAACCTCTCGCTCCATCAACCTCTTTTTGACCTTCAGTAAAATCCTTGATACCATTTAACAATTCTTCAATATTCTGAACCCTTGTCATTCCTTCAGGAGTAGCATCTTTTTTCAATTCCTGAACCAAACCAGTCTTTTTAGAAACATGATCCGTCAGGTAAAAAGCATCCTGATTTTCATTGATTACCTGAAAACTCTGAATCATCGTTACAAAATCCTGTAGTTTTTGTCGGGTTCCTGCATTTAATTTCAAATCAATGCGATCAATATTTTGCATGATTTCAAAAATTGATCTTTTATAATGATTGGCTGCAACTGTCAATTTTTCAATAGTTGTATCTCCAATTCCACGTGCCGGATAATTAATCACACGCACTAAGGCTTCCTCATCTTTTGGATTAATGACTAATCGCAAATAACAAAGTACGTCCTTAATCTCTTTCCTTTGATAAAATGACAAACCTCCATAAATACGATACGGAATATCTCTTTTACGCAATGCATCCTCCATAGCACGGGATTGTGCATTAGTACGATATAAAATAGCAAAATGTCCATTATTTAATTGATGCTGCATTTTTTGTTCAAAAATGGTACTAGCCACAAAACGTCCTTCTTCAGCATCCGTCAAACTACGATGCACTTTGATTTTTGGACCAAAATCATTGGCTGTCCAAACTACTTTATCCAGTTTGGTTTTATTATGATCCATCACCGTATTAGCAGCTTCCACAATGTTACGTGTCGAACGGTAATTTTGTTCCAAACGGAAGGTTCTTACGCCCTGATAATCTTTTTGGAAGTTTAAAATATTATTAATATTGGCTCCACGAAAAGCATAAATACTTTGCGCATCATCTCCTACCACACATATATTTTGAAATTTATCCGACAAAGCGCGAACAATCAGATATTGTGAATGATTTGTATCCTGATACTCGTCCACTAATATGTATCTGAAACGATTCTGATAACGGGCTAATACATCCGGAAAACGCGTCAACAACTCATTGGTTTTCAACAACAAATCATCAAAATCCATCGCTCCTGATTTAAAGCAACGATCTACATAATTACGGTAAATTTCCCCCATTCTTGGTCTTTTTGCCATTGCATCCGCTTCCTGCAAATCAGGATCGTTGAAATAGGCTTTTACCGTAATCAGACTATTTTTGAAAGAGGAAATTCGACCTAAAATCTGTTTGGGTTTATAAACATCTTTATCCAGTTGCATTTCTTTGATAATTCCGGAAATGGCTCTAAGAGAATCCTGAGAATCATAAATTGTGAAATTGGAAGGATAACCTAATTTATCAGCTTCCAAACGTAAAATTTTGGCGAAAATCGAGTGAAAAGTCCCCATCCAAAGATTTTTGGCCTCACTTGCTCCAACAATATCAGCAATACGGCTTTTCATCTCACGAGCCGCTTTATTGGTAAAAGTGAGCGACAAAATATTAAAAGCATCCACTCCCTGATGCATCAGATAAGCAATTCTTAAGGTTAATACACGGGTTTTTCCTGAACCTGCACCAGCGATAATAATCATTGGACCTTCTTTTTGTAAAACAGGTTCGCGTTGCGCTTCGTTAAGTTGTGAAATATATTGTTGCATTACTTTTATCAATTTATGCAAAAATAAGTATTTACATGGACTTATTCCGCAAAGATTCACAAAGTAACAGAGAGAAACACAAAGTTTTTAAACTTCTCTCTGCGAAGCTTTGCGGATAAACTTTGCGAAGCTTTGCGTTATTTTTTCTCAATGAAGCACAAAAAGTATATTTTTGCTTTCAAAATTTTACATCGAAAATGGATTCAACTAAAATCATTGAAATACTAGCTTATACTATTCCTTCATTAATAACCGGCGGAGTAGCCTATTTTTTGTTTCAGGCACATTTTAAAGACCAACAAAAAACAAGACGTTGGTTAATTCAAAGAGATAATCAAAAAATTGCTTTGCCGTTGCGACTACAAGCTTATGAAAGAATGGCTTTATTTATGGAACGCATCAATCCATCTCAATTAATGGTGCGTATCAATCCTATTTCTACAAATAAAAACGATTACGAAAATTTCATCATTGCACATATCGAACAGGAATTTGAACACAACATTGCACAACAAATTTACATATCTGATAAATGTTGGGCTATCATTTTGACTGCTAAAAATGCAATTATTCAAATGATACGCACAGCAGCCAAAAATGAAAAGCTTAGCAATGCTGATGAATTGAGAACTTTTATAATTAGTGAGATGTTAGAAAAAACTTCACCAAGTAGTACCGCTTTGGCTTTTATTAAAAATGAAGTTGCTGAAATTTTATAGGCTATTTAACTAACTCTACTGACTCGCTTTTCTTCATAGCATACTGAAAACCTTGCTCCCACCATTCAGACATTTTTGCTTTATTAAAAATCAAAGCATTATCCGTTAACTGAATTGGAGTGTAGTATAAATTAAGCTTAACATTGTTATGCGATGCTGCCATAGTTCCTAAAAGGATATTGTGTTTTTCAATTTGATCCAATTCAATTTGAAACAAATCAATAAGTAAGGAAAAAGGATTTTTACCAATTGCCACTCTTGGAGCTGATTTTTCAGTTTCTAAAATAACAACATCTATCTCGGTAGCTCCTCGATTAATAGCTTCCTGAATAGGTACTAAACTAGAAAAACCACCATCGGCATAGTCGCAACCTTTAACATTAATAAGACTCATAAAGGGAATATAATTACTGGATATCCAGGTCCAATCACAAAACTCATCGTAAGTACAGTCTTTTATTGATTTGTATTCAGCCTGATTATTTGTCAAATTCGTTACTGTAACCACAACATCAGTATCCAAAGCTTTTAATTGATTAAATTCATCAATTGAAAGATTTTTCTTTATATAGGAACGTAATTTTTTACTTTCTCCAAAAGTTCTTTTTCCTTTTAAAAATTGCAATACAACATTAAAGTGATTAATACTAACCACATCTATTCCTTTTTTTTTCTTAACTACAAATGGATTTATATTAAATATTTTACTCATATCGACATTGGTATAAATACGATGTATTTTATCAATATTTCCTAAAGCCAGATGAGGAATTAACAAACTTCCTGTTGAGGTGCCAATAAACAAATCATATTTATTTTTTTTGTTTTCTAACAAATACTGAGCAACACCGCCAGCAAATGCTCCTTTGCTTCCTCCTCCGGAAATAACCAATGCTCGCATAAATTTTAATTTAATAATCGATTGAGTTGAAATTGTTCATTTTCGCTCAAATTAGGCAAAATTTGAATAAATGCAACTTTGTATTCTTGATTTTTTAATAAAGTTCGAATGTTATCCCTACCGAATTTTGAAAATTGCCACATATGATGCGTAGTAGCTTTAATCAGATTGATTAAAACATGATCATTAATTATCTTGAAGCCAATTAAATTCTCTAAAGCATTTTGTCTGGTCGTTGCTTCGTATTTTTCAGAAGAATAATTAATTAATTCATCAATAACAGCCTGCTTATCACATTCATAATCCGGTGTCATTAATACCAAAGACAACCATAAAGTACGCAAATTGTAATCATTAAAACCTATCCATTTTTTTGATTGATTCAAATATTCCAAACGATGGTTTGGAAAATTACGCCATAAATAGATCAATGCTACTTCCTTTGTTTGATAAGAATCATCATCTAAAAGACTTTCATACTCTGTTCTAAATTCTTCCGGAATTTTAGGCAAAGCATAAGCAACAGCCTGTCGAACCTGAATATTTTTACTTCTCAAAGCCAATTCCAAAAGTTCTTTTTTAACAGTAAAATTTTCATTTCTTAGCTGATTAATCACCATTGCTTTCAATGAATAATGAGCGTCTGACATCAGAATCATTTTAAAAAATCCCAGTTTTGCTTCAAAAGATTTCGACTTGATTTTGTCTACTTCAAGCATCAACTTGGTTATCTTGTTTTTTACCAATAACTCATTAATTTTAGGAGTATTAATCACAGTTGATTCAAGCCATTCTTTAGAAAAAGAATCGGTATCAAAATTGCTTACTTTTCTAACTTCGGCTAAGAAATCATCAGTAGTTACATTTTGAAAAGCATACTTTTTCAGATATTTTTTTATCAGTTTATGAAAAGCCCTGTCGCCTATGGACTGATGTAACACAAACAAAGCCCAGGCACCTTTTTGATAATAACTCAAAGAACTGGCTTTATCACTCAAAACAGGAATGGTATCCGTTCGTGAAGCGTATTTTATCTGCTGAATGGATTCATACATTTTTGAATAAAAATAATCCTCACCAAAAATAGATTTCTCTGCCAATAAAGCATAATAAGTTGCAAAACCTTCCTGCAACCAATGATGTTTTCCACTTGTAGCCGTTATCATATCGCCAAACCATTGATGTGCCAATTCATGCGCATCTACGTTGGTATAATTTCGGTCAACAAAACCAACAGAATCTACTACATAACGAGTTGCAAATAAGGTTGCCGAAGTATTTTCCATACCTGCATATAAAAAATCCCGAACAGGAAGCTGTTTATAGACCTCCCAAGGATATTTGACTCTGATTTCTTTTTCCAAAAAATCAAAAACTTTTTTTGAATAACGATACGTTGGCTCCAAACGATTAACATCTTTTTCATCAATATATAAATCCAATGAAATTTTACTTTTAGACAATTGCTGCTGTTTTTTAAACTTTCCAATTGCTAACATTAACAAATAAGAACTCATCGGTTTATCCATTTGATAAGTCCATTCTGTTGTATTATTATTGCTGTATTTCTGCTTCAAAACACCATTACTAACTACCTCATAATCCGAATTAAATGAAATATTTAAATTAAAAATCACCTTTTCATTTACATCGTCAAAAGACGGAAACCAATGACTTGTATATTTCCCTTGACCTTGTGTCCAAATTTGTAAATCATCTTCTTTTTCAGAACCTACAAAATACAAGGTTTGTTTTGGAGTTGCCCAATATTCAAAACTGATTTGACTTTTTCCTTTCTGAAAAGGGTAAACTATCAATAATTGCTTTCCTGTATTTAAAAATGCAACCTTATTGTTATTCAACAAAACATTCGTAAAACTCATATTTTGAGCATCTATTTTTAATGTATCAACCGGCTTCAATACTTTAAAAGAATAACCAATCGTTCCTTTGACTGATTTTTCTAAGGTATTTAATTGTAAATGGCCATTTACTGAAGTAAAATCAACGTTTTTAGTTTGTTGGGCAAAAACAAAAGTGGTAATAAAAAGAAAAAGGTATTTCATCAAATAGTAATTAAGCCGGAATTCCAAAGTTACAAAGGTTTGATCGACAAATTAATGTACTTTTGTAAGTTTTACTCTTAAATTTATACTAAAATTACATTGAAAAAAGCCCTTTTTAATTGGAGCAGTGGCAAAGATTCAGCACTTGCTCTTTACAAAATCCTTCAAAATCCCGAATATACAATTGAGCGCTTGTTAACAAGTGTGAATCAGCAATTTCAGCGAATTTCTATGCATGGTGTTCGTGTTGAACTTTTAGAGCAACAGGCACAAAGTATCGGAATTCCTCTAGAAATCATGCAAATCCCTGAAATGCCATCGATGGAAGTTTACGAAAATATCATGCAGCAAACATTGAAAAAACTAAAAAAAGAAGGTATTTCTCATTCGGCTTTTGGAGATATTTTTCTGGAAGATTTACGTCAATACCGCGAAGATAAATTAGCTACAATGGGACTCGAAGCGATTTTTCCGATTTGGAAAATCCCAACTAAAGATTTGATTCAGGAATTTATTTCTTTAGGATTTAAAACTGTTGTAGTTTGTGTTAACGAGCGTTATTTGGACAAAAGTTTCGTTGGCAGAATAATTGACCAGCAATTCATTGATGATTTACCTGAAAATGTAGATGTATGCGGAGAAAACGGTGAATTTCATACCTTTTGTTTTGATGGACCCATTTTTCAAAAACCTATTGATTTTGAAATTGGTGAAATTGTATATCGTAAATATGAAAAACCAAAACAAGAGGCCTCTAATACTGCTTGTGATTCTGACGATACATCTGCTTATGATTATGGCTTTTGGTATTGCGATCTCATTCCGAAAAAACAATAAAAAAATCCAAATTCCAATTGTCACACTGAGTATATCGAAGTGTTATTGGAATTTGGAATTTTATTTTTTTGTTATTTTTAACTACAATTTCTTAGCGTTTTTTACTTTTTGATCTGTAATCGCAATTGCGAGAACTTCACTCATTTCTTTCACATAATGAAAAGTTACTCCTGTTAAGTATTCCGGTTTAATTTCATCCACATCACTTTTATTTTCATGACATAAGATAATTTCTTTAATACCGGCTCTTTTAGCAGCTAAGATTTTCTCTTTAATTCCTCCTACAGGTAATACCTTTCCTCTCAAGGTAATTTCACCTGTCATTGCAATGTGTTTCTTCACTCTTTTTTGAGTAAACAATGAAACCAAAGAAGTCAGCATTGCAATACCTGCACTTGGACCGTCTTTAGGAGTTGCTCCTTCCGGAACGTGTAAATGGATATTGTATTTCGATAATAATTCAGAATTCAACCCTAACTGATCTACATTCGCTTTAATATATTCCAAAGCAATCGTAGCCGATTCCTTCATAACCTGACCTAAATTTCCGGTAATGGACATACTTCCTTTTCCTGGCGAAAGTAACGATTCAATAAATAAAATATCTCCTCCTACGCTTGTCCAGGCCAATCCTGTAACAACACCTGCCACATCATTGCTTTCGTATTTATCTCGTTCTAATCTTGGAACACCAAGAACTTTTACAACATCTTCGTCAGTTACTTTTTTGTTGTACTCCTCTTCCATCGCAACTGATTTAGCTGCATTACGGATTACCTGTGCAATTTTAGCTTCTAAGCCACGAACTCCAGATTCACGTGTGTATCCTTCAATGATTTTTTCTAATTGTTTTTTACCAATAGTCAAATCTTTAGAAGTTAATCCGTGTTCTTTTAATTGGCGAGGAAATAAATGTTGTTTGGCAATTTCTATCTTCTCTTCGATGGTATAACCAGACATTTTGATGATTTCCATTCTGTCTCTCAAAGCCGGCTGAATCGTACTCATATTGTTTGAGGTAGCTATAAACATCACCTTAGACAAATCATAACCCAACTCTACAAAATTATCGTAGAAAGCACTATTTTGTTCCGGATCTAAAACTTCTAACAAAGCTGAAGACGGATCTCCGTGATTACTATTCGATAATTTATCAATTTCATCCAAAACAAATACCGGATTTGATGTACCCGCTTTTTTCAAACTTTGAATAATTCGTCCCGGCATAGCACCGATATAAGTTTTTCTATGCCCTCTGATCTCTGCTTCATCACGTAAGCCTCCTAAAGAAATACGTACATACTCTCTCCCTAAGGCTTCTGCTACCGAACGTCCAATTGACGTTTTACCCACTCCCGGAGGCCCTGTTAAACAGATAATAGGTGATTTCATATCGTTTCTCAGCTTCAAAACAGCCAAGTGTTCTATCATTCTTTTCTTTACTTCTTCTAGTCCAAAATGATCTCTGTCAAGGATTTTTTGA
>JALRGZ010000318.1 GCA_023253295.1 Flavobacterium sp. | reverse complement strand
ATTTCGTAGTCGCAGACATAGTTGGCGATGTCGACGAGTACCTGATCGGGATCTGGGCGGTTATTGAGTTCTACATTTGCTGACACAGTTAATTCCTTTACGATATCAATGACCTTAGTATTGCGAATATCATTGCAATTTTCTTTGAAAGCAAAGCCCAAAACCAATACCCTGCTTTGAGAAATTAGTACATTTTGGGAAATCAATAATTTTATAAATCATATTTCCTTTAAATATTTCCATAATTTTACTTTATTAAGTACATTTTACATTAAAAATTAACTACATCATATATAATTTCAATTTTCCAATTCTTAGATTTTTAATAGCTGTTTCTCTTCAATAAAAATTATTTAGTAAAATGATAATCGCTAATTAATGTAAATTGAATATCAAAATTTTAGTAATTGTTTCAAAAAGAGTCTAAATCTTTTTTAGACTATATTTAAGAAAAGACTCTTTTTAATTATTAGCTTTAAAAACTGTATCACCAAACATTAGGTATTACGGTAATAAATACAATTTCATATAATTCATTCTCAAATAAGAATTTGCTTTTAATGTTGCAACAAACCCCATTGATACCTGTGTACTTGATGCTAATGTGAAAGTAATGCTTTGTGTAACTTTGTTACCATAAGTAATACTATTATTGATAACGGTACTTCCTAAAGCTGCTGGAGCTGTACTAGTGCTGGTTAAATCCGGAAATGAATCACCAGACACAGCCAGTAAATAAACAGCACTTGAAGTCAAATAATTAGTAAAACCACTTTCCATAACTTCAATTTCAAGTTTATAGCTACCAGCAGGCAGAACAGCTGTTTGATACATTTTCCCATTAGTTACAACATTTGCAATAGCATCACCCCAACCTGCCTGCAACGATAATTCTCCTTTATTAGCCATATTTGGTTTACCATAATTAGCCCCTCCACATCTTACTGTAGCACCTGAATTATTTTGATTTTGCGCAGCAGAATTTATAGTCCAGTAATCAGGAGTTGCCCAATTTGTACCCGTAAATTTTTGCTCAGGCAGCATATTATTTGTCGTAAATGGTTGCATATAGTTACGTAAAAATATTGTACTAACATCTCCAGGATTAAGAGCTGGAGCTAAAGAATTTCCATTAACTGTATAACTACCTTTGAAAGTAACATTTACATTCCCTGCAGTATATCCCGAAGGTGCTTTTACTTTTATAAGAGTAGAAGTTATCGAAATTACATCTGGAGCACTGGTACCATTAAAATCTACGGCAACTTTAGCAGGATCGGTTAAAAAATTTTCTCCGGAAATCCAGACTTCTTCTCCTGGTTGAGCAATGATAGTTGATACACTTCCCTTTGATACAACTGAAGTAATAATCGGTTGTTTATAAATTGTAAAAGTTCCAATTACTCCAATATCATTTGTCCAGACACTCATGGAAATATCTCCAGAGGCAGCATCTGTTGGAACTTTCACCTTAATTTCATTATCAGTTACACTAACAAAATTGGCTACACTGGCTACTTTACCACTAAAGTAAAGTTTAATTGCACCAGCAGCATCACCAAAATTTGAACCGGTAATAGTAATTACTTCACCTGGAAAACTATTATCTGTAGAAATGGCAGTTACAGTAGGTACTGGATAAGTAAATTCTCTATACTGTGGTCCCTCTTCATTACAAGAAGACAATAGAAAAACGACGAAAATCACAAAAGAGATTAAACTTAATTCTCTATTATGCAAGACTTTATTTTTTTTCATAATTAAAATATTAATAATTAAAATTAATTGTATCCAGGATTTTGAAGCAATTTTGAATTCAATCGAATTTGGCTTGTAGGTATTGGATATAAATAGTGTTTCCTTACAACCGAATGATTATTCTTACTATCTATAACTACGCATTTCAAAACACCTGCGGGCGTTGCTACAGCTTCCTCTCCAAACACATAACTTTGGGGTTTGTAAGAACTGGTTGCATTTCCATTTACATCTTTATAACTTGTTATATAAGAAGCATCTCCTACAACTCTTCCTAATCGGGATGGATTCAAAGATTCTTCCAAGATTCCCCAACGTTTCAAATCGTCAAAACGTTTTCCTTCACGATATAATTCCACAGCACGTTCTCTTCTAATTTCCTCTTTCATATTTAAGCCATTAGCTGTTACTAAAGCATTGGTTAAATGAGCTACTCCGGCACGATCTCTCAATTTATTAATTGAAGCATTTAATTGTGCGTCAGTAATAGAACCATTCAATTCATAAATGGCTTCCGCATACATTAAATAGACTTCTGCCAAACGTATAATTGACCAGTTAGCCGATTCTGTATTATCTAATCTACGTGTTCCATATCCATACACTGCATATTTACTATTAGAATAGCCACTAAATCCTAATGTTCCAAACTCTAAAGTAGGTACTCCGGTAACCGTATTAGAAGCATATAAATAATTCAACAATCTTAAATCACGATTTTTAAATTCATCACTGGCTGCATGATAGCCTTGAAAAAGTGGTGACTTATCTGCAGGAAGTCCGTCTGTACAAACAGGCATATCAACAAATTTTCGACTTGGAAAATGTTGTCCTACTGTCCAGGTTATATTAATATTTGACTTTCTATAGACAAAATCATACACACTATATAAAATAAATTCTTTATTAGTCGATTTATCATATCCTCCCGGATTAGAACCAGAATCTTCTAAATTAAACAGATACCACATACTTTTATTCCCCATAGTGGCATCACTATCCTTGTTCCAAAGTTCATATCCTCCATTATTCATGATTTCTTCACAAGAAGCAATTACATCAGCTAAATATTTATCTCTATTAGAAGCATCATAAGCTGCTGTTCCACCACCTACTGTGACTCCATCACCATCTAAATCCTGACCATTGTATTTTTCCCAGGTAGCTTCATACAATTCTACCTGTGCCTTAAATGCCATAGCGGCCCATTTACTTATCTTCCCTTTATCATTACTAGCAATATTTTGTTCAATTGGTAATCTTGATATAGCCTTATCAAGATCCTCTAAAATCAAATTTACAACTTCGTATCTGCTATTACGCGGACCATACAATTCAGGTGAATTGACATCTAAAACTGTTGTTATAATAGGCACTCCTCCAAAACTTTTTAATAAATTAAAATAGTTATAAGCACGGAAAAAATAAGCTTCTCCTACATATGTACTAATATCCCCATCACCTGTATAAAAATCTGATCTGGACAACAAAATATTACAGCTTCTAACCCCTTCATATTGATTTTTCCATCCTGAACTATTTACATCTATCGTCCCGTGTCCTAAATCAGAATTTTCACCTTTTATATTAGCAGAAAGATCAGTATTGTTGTCCATATTCCCAAAACTCCAACCCTGTAGCTGACCGTAAAGTCCTGCAGAAAAAGCTTTAAAATCACTTGGCGTTTTAAAATAAACATTGTCCTGAAAGCTTCCGGTAGGCTCCAAATCAATAAAATCTTTTTCACAGGAAGCCATTCCCAGGCAAATTCCGCCTATAATTATATATTTAAATATATTCTTCATTTTTTTAAACTTTTAAATTATTAAAAACCAACATTTACTCCAAAAGACCAGGTTCTTGCAAAAGGATAACCGCTATTAATAGAAGCTTCACCTTGTTCAGGATCATAACCATCCTTAATAGATGTTGATTCCCAAAGATCATTTCCGGAAAAATATACTCTTATTTTACTCAGGTGTAATTTACTAACTACTTCTCGTGGAAGCGTATAACCAAATATTAATGTTTTCAGACGAATGTATCTATTGTTTTGCAACATAAAATCATTATTAGCATAATTCCATTTTGCACGTGTTGTATTTACAGTCAAACGAGGGAAAATTGCATCAGGATTTTCTTCTGTCCAAGTTTTACCTAAAAAGGCAGGATTTTGATTCGTATATATTGCTGAAAAAGGATAAGCCATATAGCCATTACGCATCACATTTTGTTTTAATTGTCCCTGAAAAGTAGTTCCTAAATCAAATCCTTTCCAAGAAACATTACTATTAATACCAAAAGTAAAGTGTGGTGTCCCATCACCTGCATATACAAGTGAACTCTTTTCGTTTCCTGAAGAAGTAATATTTCCAGTACCAGCCACATCCACCTTTTTAGTATCTCCTGGACGTAATCTTACTCCTGCATTGTTTTCCGGTAGTGAAGCTAAATCAACACTATTGCCATAAGCCGCATAATAAGCATCAACATCTGCCTGATCTTTAAAATAACCATCTGTTTTATATACAAACCATGACTGATAAGGACGGCCATTAACTATATTATTTCTACCAGCTCCATAACTATCAGCATTTTCTACACCATCAACCATTGTTTTGGTATCACTAATATTAAAAGAAACATTATAATTGAAGTCTTTAATAGCATCTTTCCATCCTATTGTCAATTCCCAACCTTTTGTATTAAAATGGCCACTGTTAGTTTTAGGTGCGTTGCCCCCTAAAACAGAAGGATAAGTTACATTAGTCAACATACCATTATTATCATTTTCAAATACATCAAACTGCGTTGTCAAACGATTATTCAAAAAATTCAACTCAAGTCCTAAATTTTTCTTTTGTACACGTTCCCAGGTTCTTGTTTTACTAATTAAACCATTATTAGCCAAACTACTAGTTCCTTGCAAAGCGGGTGTCGACCCAAATGCAAAACTGCCTAAATTAATCCCAGTCAAATAATCAAACTCTCCAATACCTACATCATTTCCAGACACAGCGATAGAAGACCTGATCTTACCGAAACTAATCACTGAACTCAAACTCTCAAAAAACTTTTCTTTACTAAATACCCATCCTAACTCTGCCGATCCAAAATTTTTAAATTTAAATCCTTGAGCGAATCTTGAATTTCCATCTCTTCTTCCTGATACTGTAATCAAGTACTTTTCATCATAATCATAATTTACTCTTCCTATATAAGAATATCTACCATTTTGAGATTTAAAACCATTATTTGATTGATTTTCTGTAGAAGCTACATTAATATCATATACCCCTAAATCATCAAACCCAATACGAGTAGCTCTTAACCATTGGTAATTCGATTTTTCAGCATTTACTCCTACCATCGCCGAAATATGATGCTTATCATTTACTGTCTTATCATAATTTAATTGAGCTCCATAATAATTATAGGATGATTTCCATTGATAGGCTTCATACTTATTATTAGTTCCACCTGTTTTAAAACCAATACCTGTTTGAACCCCGTACCAGTTATATAATGGTACAGGTACTACATAGGTCTCCTGATCATGTCTTTCATTTTGAACTGAAGCAATCCCTTCCAATTTTAAATCTTTGGTAATATCATACGTAAGTTTTATATCAGCTCTACCAGTTAGTTTATCAATATCGTTTCTACCTCCATCTGAAGTCATAGCCACAGCATTTCTAATCGCACCTCCATCAATACCGTTAAAAGTTGCAAACCACTGGCCATAAGGGTTTTTAGCCGGATAAAAAGGCATATCAAAAGCATACAATGTTTCATCAAGTCCTACTGAAGGTGAACTTGTTTTCGTATTTATAATACTTAGGTTAGTAGATAAATTTAACTTATCAGATAACTTATAATCATATTTAAATCGAGCATTCAATTGTTTTTGACCGTCATAAGCTGTTGCTAAATTCCCTTGATTATCAGCATAACCAAAAGACAAACGATAAGAAGATTTATCGGAACTGTTTGACAAACTCAAATTATGTTGATACGAATAACGTCTGGCAAACATTTCATCAATTCTGTTTGCATTATAAATATAGAAATCAGTGCCAAAAAGATCATACTTACCTTCAATACCCTGTTGCATTTTTAACAAATTGTCTTTAGTTTGCCATACCCAATAATTAGGTACAGTTTCCTCTTTATTTGCTTCCAACCACATACTGGCATATTCTGACATAGAAGGAGAATAACTGGTAATACCGGTAGTTGTAAAACGTACATTAGAACTATAATCTACTTTTAACCTTCCTTTCCCACTTTTTGTAGTTACCAAGATAACACCGTTGGCAGAACGCGAACCATAAATAGCAGCCGCTCCATCTTTTAAAACGGAAATACTTTCGATATCATCACTATTCAAATTTAAAAAAGAATCCGAATTGATAGTTGGAACTCCATCCACTACAATTAAAGGTGATCCTCCATTAACAGAAATATTTCCTCTAATTTTAAAAGCAATTCCTTCGTTACCAGGACGAGGAGATGTCCTAGTTACCACTAAACCGGGTGTTTGTCCCTGTAAAGCCAAACCAATATTAGTTACTGCACGACTTTCAAAAGTTTTAGCTGAAATAGTCTCAACAGCACCTGTTAAAGTTGCTTTTTTCTGTTGACCGTAAGCAACAACAACAACTTCTTCTAATGCAGAAATATCTGCTTTTAAAGTGATATCAATAATTTTTTGAGAACCTACTTTTATTTCTTGGGTTTTCATACCCACTGCACTAAAAACAAGTACCGCATCAGTTGATGATACATTAATATTATAACTCCCATCAAAATCTGTAGTCACTCCTCCTGCAACACCTTTTACATTTACATTTACACCAGGTATTCCCATTCCATCTTCTGCCGACAATACCTTACCTTTAATAGTAATATTTTGCTGAACATTTTCTAGCATAATATCTTTTACTCTTTTATCAGCAGCAAAAACAGGATTCTTTGCATAAACATCTCCTGCTACACTCCCTCCTAATAGCAATACTAACAGAGTTGGTTTTGATAAAAATTTCAGCCTATGCTGAATGATTTTTGGTTTGTTCATAAAACAATTCATTTTGGTTAATATTTAATTTCGTTTAGTTAATAATTACACTACTATTGCTGTACATCAACAGTGGTATATAAATACCGTTTTATATAGATTTTCTAACTTTTATTTTTAGTGAGTTCTTTGAGCTCTTTTGTTCCTTTTTTAAAATAAAATCTGCTGCCTGATGTCCCAATTTTTCATAAACAGGAGTTATCACTGTTATTCCTCCTGCCAGTAAATCTTTAATTGGATTATCATCACCATAGGATATTATCCCAACTTGTTCACCAATAACTAATTTTGTATTTACTATTTTTTTTATTAGACTTACTAAGCTTTCGTCATCTTCAAAGACTACATATACACAATTCTCTACAAGCTCCTCATCTTCTATATTCTCAATCAAATCAATTCCTAACTCATTCTCTTCACAAAATTGTTGTAGTGACTTATTTATATTATTTGGAATTTTATTTATTACTCTAAACCCAACGTATTTTGTTAATTTACCTTTAATTGACCCCAATACATCCAGAAATTCAGCACTATAATTCTGAAAACTTCTTACCAATTCACTTTCTAATTTACCAATGCTATTTTCTAAGACTATCAACTTATCCAATGGGATTTCAGCTTTAATAAAATCAATAAAATCATCATTCCCATTTTCAAAATCCGACAATAACACATAATGCGTATATTCTTTTGAATTGCTATACAATATTTGTTTTTTTAGATCGTTCAAATCATTTTGATAGATATAAAGATCGATTTCTGCAATTTCTTTTAAAGCCTCCGAAAAAGCATCATAAAACATTTTCATATGAGGACTTAAAGCATTCAATAATAAAAAAACCTTAAACTCAAATTCTTTTGATGCTGCTTTCACATAATACCCTTTTCCGGGAATCGAATCAATTATATTATTTTCTTTCAAAAAAGCATAAGCTCTTACAACAGTATCACGAGATATATTATAATCAATTGCCAGTTCATTTACCGAAGGCAATTTATCGTTCAATTTCAGTAATCCGGTAGTTGTACCATTCAGTACAGAATTGATAATCTGTCTGTGTTTACGAACTCTTGAATAATCGTTTATTGAAAATATCTCTTTATAATTATTATAATTTCTCATAGCAAATGATTGATTTAAAAACAATCTGTAATTAAGATTTCTATTGTACTTAATTTTTTAAGAGACTAAATTTTTAGAATACAACTACTAACTTTAAAAAAATTAGCAGCTGTAAACTCTAAAAATGACTAACCAAACTAACCACAGTTTAATATTTTTAAAAAATACGGGGAATAAAAAATAAAATAATTACTAATAGAATTATCGGCAACATTACTTTATTCTACAAGTTGACTACAATTTAAAACCATTTCAATTTTTCAAATACCTCTTTTTTTCAAAATAGATTGCTTATTAATTATTAACCTTAGATTAACATTTATTTCAGAAATCTATATTCCAAAAGTAGTCAGAAAGCCATTTTCTGAAGATAAATTATCGCTCATTCTCTATAAATTATCGTCCATTTTTTACATAAATACTTAAAAAACAGAACATTTTTATTGATAATGAATTTTTAACGAGAAATAATTACGTTTTTAATTGTTTGAAAATTTACAACCTACTAAGATTTAATTAACTAAGATTTTGCATTGAAGTTCTAACTGTTTTAAGAATCAAACCCAAATTTGGAACGTATTTAAAGAAATAAAAAAAGCTTGCTTTTCTAAAATGCAACATTGTAGAAAACAAGCATTACAAAAAAAGGATTAATTTATTTTTCTTCTTTTTGCTCTACGAACTGAGTTGGTGTCATTCCGAAAAGCTCTTTAAAAGTTTTAGTAAAATATGCCGAAGAATTAAACCCACACATATGGGTTAATTCCTTGATAGAATATTGCTGTGTTAACAATAATTCTGAAGCATATTTCAATCGAATGGTTCGAATAAAGTTACTAGGATTTTGCCCTGTAATAGAACTTATCTTTCTATAAAATTGCGATCGACCAATCCCCAATTCTTTAATGATATCTTCAAGACTAAAATCAGGGTCTGAAATATTATCAATAACAATTTTTGTAGTCTTGTCCAAAAATGCTTCGTCAATAGAATTGGTAGTAATTTCACTTGAAGGCAAAATAGAACCTATTGAAGCAAAACGTTCTTTGGCTCTTTTACGAGCCTCTAAAAGATTCCTAATTCGAGCTTTTAAAACATTTATATTAAAAGGTTTTGATAAATATTCATCAGCACCTGTATCATAGCCTTCAATTCTATCTTCTTCCAAACTTCTTGCTGTTAACAAAATGATAGGAATATGACTGGTTTCAATATCAATTTTCGCTTGACGACACATTTCAAAACCATCCATTTCGGGCATCATCACATCACTAATAACTATGTCAGGATATATTTTCTTAATCATTTTTAAACCTAAAACACCATTAGCAGCTTCTTTTACTCGAAACTGATAACTCAATTCGCTTTTTAAATGATTTCTCAATTCTTTATTATCTTCTACAATAAGCACAACTGGGCGATTACTTTTATCTGTGGTAACCGTTTCATTATCTACCTCATCATTTGAAATTGCAATTTCATATTCAGCAGAAGTTAGAGAAATCTTATCTAATTCGTAATTACCTGATTCATTTTGATTGGCTAGTTTTTTCGACACAGGAAGGTCTGCTGGTAAACGCACAATAAAAGTAGAACCTACTTGATACTCACTTTCCACTAGAATCTCTCCCTGATGTAATTCGACTAAGCTTTTAATAAAGTTTAATCCAATACCTGTCCCGGACTTTGAACTATCTGCATGAAAAAATCTTTGAAATACTTCACTCATCTGTTCTTTTTTCAAGCCTATACCTGTATCAGCAACTCTAATCTCAATATCACGCTCAATTACTTTTTTAGTAAAAAACTTCAAAAAAGGTTTGTTTTTTTCAACGGTCAACTCTGAAACACTTAAAGTTATTTCACCTCCTTTTTCAGTAAACTTAAGCGCATTAGACAATAAGTTACTTAATATCTTCTCTATTTTATCTGGATCAAACATTCCATATAATTGTTTTTTAGGCGCATCAAAAACAAAATTTATTCCTTTGGCTTTAGCCAAATCCTCAAAAAGCAAGAATATATCTTTACTGAATTTGGTAATGTTCATCTTAGAAATTTCCAAAGGATTTTTTCCCAAATCCATTTTTCTAAGATCCAATAATTGGTTTACAAGATGCAAAAGTCTTCTACTACTCCTTTGAATAATCAATGCTGATTTCTTAACCTCTTCAGGATCATTAAATGAAGACAGAATCTTATCTACCGGATTTAAAATTAAGGTTAAAGGGGTTCTAAATTCATGAGACACATTGATAAAGAAGTTTAACTTCATCTGGTCTAATTCCTGTTCTTTTTCCTCTCTGACCTTTTTAGTATAATAATACACTGAATAAAAGAGAATAAAGACAAATGCTAATAAATAAAAAGTATAGGCCCACCAGGTTTTCCATGGTGGCGATTGTACATTAATGATAATTGAAGTTTTTTTGGCATTATCCCATTGCCCATCAACTGATGCTATTACTTCAAAAGTATAAGCACCCGGCTCCAAATTGGAATAGTTGGCTACTCTACTGATATCTGCATTAATGAAACTTTCATCTAATCCCTCCATCCTGTAGGCATATTTCACCCTTTCAGGATTCTGATAATGCAAGGCAACAAAACCAAATGAGATATAACCTTCATCATATTTCAAATTTATCTCCTTAGTTGCTGTAATCGCCTCATTCAATAAAACCCGACCTTTAATAGTATCACCTGCTTCAATTTTTTTATTGAACAGCCTTATTTCTGAAATTACCGGAGTAACACTTCCAGACTTTAAAGAAATTTTATTGGGATTAAAAATATTAAATCCATTAATACCTCCTACAATGATACGACCATCCTGAATTTTTGTAATAGATTTACTTTGAAATTCAGTTCCTTGTAAACCATCGTGTAAATTAAAATTCTTGAACGTTTGTTTTTCAGGATTTAGCAATGACAAACCACTCTTTGTACTTACCCAAAGATTGTGGTTATTATCTTCCTGTATACCTACAACCAAATTATTTGGTAAACCATTTAAGGATGAATAGGATTTTTTTAATTGCAATTTTGAATCCAATTCGTACAAACCTAAATCAGAACCTATCCAAATATTTCCTTTATAATCCTGAGTGATATAATTGATCCTATTACCCTGCAAATTCTTTATTTTAACCTCAGAAAAATCAATTTCTTTAGGAAATTCTCCTTTAAGTGTATTTAAGGAAGTTACACAAAGACCTTGTGAAGTACCAACAAATAAACGATTGTTAGAATCAATATAAAGAGAAAAAACAAAGTTACTAATCAAACTTTTGGGATTTCCCGCTGTATTCTTGTATTGATAAAATTTCTCATTAACTGGATCAAACAGATTTAATCCAGCTGTTGAGGTCCCCAACCAAATCCTGTTTTTAATATCCTTGGCGGCACACCAAACCGTATTTTGTCCAATAGAGAAGGGATCGTTTCTATTGTATTTATAAGACTTAGCTATTCCTTTATCCGTAAAAAATTTATTCAATCCTCCGTCCCAAGTACAAACCCATAAAATATCATTACCTCCATCCAAGAGATAAACTATTTTATCTGAACTCAAAGAATTAGGATTGTCAACCTGAGATCTGTAATGTTTAAAAGTTCCTGCGATTTCATTAAAAAGATTTAAACCACCACCATCAGTACCAATCCAAATTCTTTTTTTATTGTCTTGTAATACAGATTGCGCAATTTTAGCACTTAAGCCAGAATCATTGCCAGGTTGATAAAAATAATGTCCAAAGGAAGATTTAGCAACAGCTAATTTACTTACACCTGCATTATAAGATGCAATCCAAAAGATCCCATTACTATCTTCCAATACTTTAGAAGGTTGATTATTGGATAATGAAAATGGATCATTTGAATTTTGTTTTAAATGCTGCAACAATCCTTTTTTCTTATCTAACAAATAAATTCCATCGCCATCAGTCGAAACCCAAATTATTCCTTTTTTATCCTGATACAAATCAAAAATTGGAATGCTTCTCCCTACCGGAGCTACATTTTTAAAACTCCTTTTATCTACATTATAAATAAACAAATGAGACAAATCATTACCTATCCAGAAATCACCATCTGAATCAACTAAAAATTGTTTAGGAAGATGATTTAAATACTGATTACTTTCGAAATCAATTGAAAATCTTGTAAAATCATTAGTCTTATAATTATAACGATGCAAATTATTGGATTTAGTAATTATCCAAATATTCCCTTTTTTATCTTTAGAGATACTAGAAACATCATTATTATCAATTGATTTTTTACTACGAGGATTGTGTGTATATTGAACAAACTTAGGTTTAGAATAATCGATATTTTCTAAAGCTAATTTGATTACTCCATTTTTTGATGCAACCCATAAAGAATTGTTTTTTTTATCAAACAATAAGCCATTGATTACTTCTCTAAAAGTACCATCAGTTGACTTAGCCTGATGTAAATTTATTTTAAAAATTTTATCTGTTTTTTTAACTAGAACACTCAATCCATTATCCGTACCAACCCATAAATTACCCAGATTATCCTCTGCAATAGTATTAACCCTATTATTACTTATCGAGTGAGGATTATTTATAACCGTTCGGTAAATTTCAAATTGATAGCCATCATATTTATTCAAACCATCAATAGTTCCTAACCATATAAACCCTTGATTATCCTGAAAAATATCCAAACAAGTACTACTTGAAAGTCCTTTGGAAGTATCAAAATTTTCAAATTTTAAATTTGAATACTGTGCCTGAAGGCTACAAGTAATTAGTAGTATTAAGAGCCTTATTATATTTTTCATCATCTAATTTTCCTGCCTAAAACCGTAAAAAAAACTTATTTATAATTAACTCTTACTAAAAAAAAGAAATCTTCAACAAATAAGCTTTATTTTTTTGAGTTGCTCAATATTTTATCACACAAAAAAACTAAAATTTTACCCAACAAAAAAAGAATAGTTCATAAAAAAATAGAGTAAAGAGTACTTAGACTCCTTACTCTAATTATAAAACACTACAAAATAAAATAGTACTATTGTTTACATAAACTTATATTATCTACAAAAATCATCCTGCAATCTAACTATATCATCCTCATCTGAAGAATAATTCATATCGGTATGTTGCCCTATTTCAGCAACAATACCCCAGAAATCCGAACCAATCAGACGGTGACGTTCACCTTTATCCATCTTTATAAATGTACCCTGATTCAATTGTTTTAATTCTCCTTCTTCCTCCGTCAAACTAGTTTTAACCCCTACAGAACCTGAAAGAATAGTCCAAATTTCAGCTCTTCTAAAATGATATTGCCAAGGCAAACGTTTACTTGGCGCAACAACTAAAATTTTAGAACTTAATTTATTTGTAATTTGGATTTCCGACATTTGTAAATGAGGAAAAAAATGGGTTGCAAAAGCTTGTGCTTGCTTTTCATCAATAACAAAAAACCCACCTCAAGGACGAGTTTGATCTTGCTGTACAACAGTAAAGTTTTCCTTTTTCAGAAAAACGGTAATCTTTTCAAAAACAATATTCTTTTCTAATTCTTTAGAATAAATTAAAATGCATATTCTTATATCATTAAAATGCAATTCCTATTTAGCAGAACTTAGAAAAACGAAATTATTCATTAAAAACCAATCAACTGTTATGAACTTATACTGAGTTATTTAAATATTTTAAAAACAAGCTCAGATAATACAATCAAAATAATAATAGTACAATCTATTTAAACCGATTATCATCTAATTTATATGTTACTTCGTTATGTTGAGATTGATTTTAAATCTAAACTTAACATATATAATTTATATAAATTAACCTTGAATCGGTTCGAAAAAACAATATTTTGGGGAGCTTTTATTAGAAAAGACTATCAGAAATGATGGTCTTTTTTTGTTTAAAACCTATTCACGAATTGTATGCACTTTGTTTACATTATTTATTCTTCAGATAAAGATACTTTCTACATCGGTGAAACTTCAGATATTGAACTTAGGCTGGAATGGCACAACTCAACCATATTTAAAAACTCACATACTAAAATAGCAAATGATTGGACAGTATTTCATCTTATCAAATGTGTAGACATTTTTCAAGCAAGAAAAATAGAAAAACACATAAAAAGCATGAAAAGCAAAACATACATTTATAATCTCAAAAAGTATCCTGAAATTTCCGAAAAACTACTACTTAAACATAGTTAATCAGAGGGTTCTTGTTCCGATAGCTATCGGAACGAGCCCAAGAGAGGGAGCTTTTATTGGAAAAGCCATTCTTTCGGAATGGCTTTTTTTATTTCCATACTTTCTAAACTCCCGGAAATACTGGACATGACCTCCACTACCTCATTAAGGGAATTGGTTCGAAAACCCTCATTTACTATGATTAAGTTTTCAAGGTAAATTATACTCAAAAAACTCGCTTTTCCCGCGCCAGAAAAGTGGTTGAACACTTTTTCTAAAATACAGATTTATTGCCTTGACAAAACTAAAGAATTGCTCCGTTTTTTGATTTTTTATATTGGTTTAAATATTCATAAATGATTTTAGTTGCTCAATAGAAATATCAGGGTTTGCTCCTTCACTTGCAGCTACCAGAGCACCAATAGCA
>JALRGZ010000293.1 GCA_023253295.1 Flavobacterium sp. | reverse complement strand
TTTATCTTTTCGGTTGATGGAATATTTAAACAAATCTGACAGGGAATGCGCCATTTTTTGTGTTTTCTGCGCATCGATAGGTGCTAAACTAGCTATGGAATTCAAAGAATTGTACAAGAAATGGGGGTTTATTTGGGATTGTAAAGATTTTAATTCCGCTTTGGCTTTTAGTTCTCTTAAGTTGGCAAGTTTCGTTTCATTTTCGATTATTAAATTTCGTTCTTTAAAAATAAAATAGCCTATCAATGCTCTTAGCGTAGCAATAGTCATTATAAATAAAAACATTTGTGATAAAGGATGATAATCACGTTCATCTTTCAATCCATTTACGATATAAGTAATAATTAATATAGCAGTGAAAGGTAAGAATCCCGTTGACAAAAAGATTAATGCAGTCTTTGTAAGTATGCTCTTTGCCGTTTTTTGAATTTTCAACTCAATGAAACGGAATAAATATAGAACGGGAAATAAAATAAGCATTAAACAAGTTGTTGTTAAGATAGATTGATTTCTAAAGTTAGAGAATATTCGTTGGTATACATCGGTGGGTGTGGTTAAAAAATTAGAAAAATAAAAATAAAATTCGATTAGAATATCGGTAAATAGTAATGTTATTGCAGCCATAATACCAAATCGAAGCCAATCTTTCTTAATTTTAATGCTTATTGATTTATTGATTTTATTTATAAAAAACAACCCCAGTAACACTAAAATTAAAGCTGGTAAAAAAATAACAGCCAATGGATTTTTTACCCACCATAAAGAAGGGTCTCTATTAGCTATTTTAGCATCTTCTATTTTTTTAATAAATTGAATTTTGGCTTTTGCTAATCGCTTTTCAAATCCCTTTTTGTAAACCTCTTTTATGATTTCTTGATCCTTATAGTTTAAAGGAATTTGGTAATTTGATAATCCAACTATTGGATTAAAAATACTGTTTCTCTTTTCTTCTCTAAGTGGATAGGCAAAAGATCCTCCTACTAGCATTTTTGCTATTCTGGATTCTAAAGATTTTCTAATTTTTATATCTGAATCTGTTTCATCAATTTTATAAATATAAAGCTCACAACTTGTATAGCCTTGATCTTTATATACAGGTGCATAACCGCTTTTTATATATTGATTTCCTATTTTTATAACGGTTTCTAAGTATTTAATTTTAAAATTAGCTTGCTCTGATTTTGCAAATTGGATAGATATGGTTTGTGTTAATGCATCTAATTTTTTTAAAATCCCAGCAATTGTTAATGAATCTTCTTGACTATACTTTCCTTCTATACTCACATAAATATCTGTATCCCATTTTGTTATTTTTTGATAATCATTGTTGTTGTTAATTTCAACAATGTCTTTCCAGGGAATATCAGGAAGTTGCTTTTTTTCCTGAGAAAAACAAATAGTTCCTATAATTAAAAAAACTAAAAAGTAGTGTAATTTTTTCATGATGGTAAATTTAAATATTTATCCCACAAATGAACTATAATAGTTGTTCTGTAAAAATAGGTTTCTTGTAAACTGCAAAATAGACTTGCAAACTGCATTTAAATAACAACGCCACAAAAGATACTCTCTTGTGGCGTTTTTTATAATTGTTTTGTTACGATTTTATTCAACGTAAACTTTATTCGGGTTGTAACCAAAAAGATGTTTTTCTTTAATGATTTCGGCAACTCCGGCAGGAAGCATTGGTTCCCAACCTGGTTTTCCCTGATTAATCATTTTAAGGACTTCGCGAGAGAAGATTTTAAGATTTTCCGGGTTGTAATCTTCAACGTCTATAACTTTTCCGTTGAATTTAAAGAATTTGTATAATTCTTTCATTCGTGGATGTACTTTTAGGTTTTCAGAAGTAGTGACTTCGCCATTTTCATCTAACATTGGGTATAATAAAACTTTCATATCTCGGAAGAATAATTTACCAAAAGCTTCCAGAATTCCACCGCTCAAATGGCGATAATATTTTTCGTCAAAAATATCAACTAAGTTGTTGACACCCATGGCCAATCCCATGCGGGCTTTGGTATAATTAGCAAAATATTCTACTACTTTATAATATTCCTGGAAATTAGAAATCATTACTGTTTGTCCCAGTGAACAAAGTAATTCGGCACGATCCATGAAATCTCTTTCGTCAATTTCACCATCCGAACGTAAGTTGGATAAGGTGATTTCAAATATGACCAAAGTGTTTTCTTTGTCTACTTTGTTTTCTTCAAGGAACATTTTCATTGATTTCTCGTACATGTCCATATTTACCTTGGTAACCGGGCGGAAACTTCCTCTAATAGCTAATATGTTTTTCTTGTACAAAATAGAGGCTGGAAGAATGTTTTTTCCTTTAGGGTTGAACATTACGGCATCGGTCATTCCGTTTTTCACTAATTGTAAACTGATTAATCGGTTGTCTACATCGGCAAATCGTGGTCCGGAAAAGTTGATGGTGTCTATTTCGAGTTGGTCTTTGTCCAGATGATCGTATAAATAGCGTAGTAATTTTTTAGGGTCGTTGTATTTGTAAAAAGCTCCGTAAATTAAATTTACTCCCAGAACTCCTAGAGTTTCTTGTTGTAGTCTGGCGTCGGTTTCTTTAAAACGAATGTGAAGAATGATTTCGTTGTAATCTTCGTTAGGATCAAGTTGGTAACTGATTCCTACCCAGCCGTGGCCTTTGAATTGTTTAGCAAAATCTATTGTGGCTACCGTATTGGCGTAGCTGAAAAATAATTTGTTGGGGTGCTTATCTCGATTCAGTCGTTTCTCAATAAGACTAACCTCATGAGCGAGCATTTTCTTCAGTCGGTTTTCCGTGACATATCTTCCGTCTTTTTCAACACCATAAACGGCATCACTAAAGTCTTTGTCATATGCCGACATTGCCTTTGCTATGGTTCCTGATGAACCTCCGGCCCTAAAAAAATGTCTTACGGTTTCCTGTCCTGCGCCAATTTCGGCAAATGTTCCATAAATATTTTCATTTAAATTGATACGTAGTGCCTTGTCTTTAATCGAAGGGATTTGAGCTATCACTCTATCACCTTTTAGTTTTATTTCGCTACCCATTTTTTTAGTTTAAATTTATGTTTTTGCCTGATGACACAAAGTTAATTAAATAGCAAGGCTAATAAAAGAGAAATAATCCTATTTTTGTGAAAAATTTAGGATTTGAAGGTATATTTTTTAGGGACAGGTACTTCTCAGGGCATTCCGGTAATAGGAAGTGATCATCCTGTATGCAAAAGTTTAGATAGTAAGGATAAAAGACTTCGGGTTTCAGTGTTACTTCGTTGGGATGATTATTCGTATGTTATTGATTGCGGTCCTGATTTTAGACAACAAATGCTGACTTCCAATTGTCATAAAGTGGATGGTATTATCTTTACACATGAACACGCTGATCATACGGCTGGTTTGGATGATATTCGTCCATTTAATTTCCGTCAGGGAGAAATGCCTATTTATGCACATCAACGTGTAATAGACAATATGAAAGCACGTTTTGATTATGTTTTTGAAACGGTAAATAAATATCCCGGCGCTCCTTCGGTAAAAACGATTGAAGTAGTCAATAATCAACCATTTGCTATTGGAGATAAAATGGCAGTTCCTGTGAATGTAATGCATGGAGATCTTCAGGTTTTTGGTTATCGAATTGATGATTTTGCTTATTTAACCGATGTGAAAACTATTGAAGAAACCGAAATTTATAAACTTAAAAATTTGAAAGTTTTAGTGGTTAACGCCTTGCGAGAAGAACCGCATTTTTCTCATTTTAATTTACAGGAAGCTTTGGATTTTATCGCTTTGGTTAAGCCGGAAAAAGCTTATTTGACACATATTAGTCATATCATGGGTTTTCATGAAGAAGTACAGCAAAAACTTCCTGAAAATGTATTCCTAGCCTACGATAATTTAGAAATTACCCTTTAATATTTTTATAATGAAAAGATCATTTTTGCTATATGCCTTTATTTTATTGGTGCTGATTAATGTTTTTACTTATTCTTTTTTAAGTAATGAAGTAAAATTTGAACAAGAACGATACGAGAGAACAACTAAAAGGCTAAAAGACAGCTTGAATTCCTTAAGTTTGAAATTGAATGATGCGAATTATTTTTCTTTAGAAAAAAACGAAAATGCACAAAACTATTTCGATTCAGCAAGCAAGACAATTGCTTACGAAAAGTTAATTCCAATTGTTACGGAAAAATTAATGGATTTGAATTCGAATCCCAAAGGGAATCCTTATGTGGGACAAGATCAGATAGGGGTGAACAAGTTTGTAATTAATAAGGTAAAAGTGTTAAACCACAGATGGATTATAGCGGATTACAGTGACGGAAAAATGTGGGGCGAAGTTTTGTTGAAGTATTTTGTAAACGATGATGAAAGTATCTCTTTTGAAGTAATACAGTCTTTGCTTTACGCAAAATAAAATTAGGTTTTAAAATCTATAAGTTTTAAAAAAAAAATCCCGTTCTCATGAACGGGATTTTTTTGTGATATATAGAATCAAATTATTTTTTTCTAGCTAATACTTTTTCAGCAGCTTCAAAAATTGCTTGATTGTTTAATTTGTATTTCTCCATTAATTGCTCTGGAGTTCCAGATTCACCAAAACTATCTTTAACAGCAACAAATTCTTGTGGAGTTGGGTTGTTTAAAGCTAGCACACCTGCAACGCTTTCTCCTAAACCTCCAAGGTAGTTGTGCTCTTCAGCAGTTACTATACATCCCGTTTTAGCAACCGACTTTAAAATAGCTTCTTCGTCTAATGGTTTAATCGTGTGGATGTTGATTACTTCAGCAGAAATACCTTTTTCTTCTAATTTTTCAGCAGCAATTAAAGCTTCCCAAACTAAGTGACCTGTAGCAACGATAGTTACGTCAGTTCCTTCGTTTAACATAATTGCTTTTCCAATGATGAATGGTTCGTCAGCAGGAGTGAAGTTAGGAACTACCGGACGACCAAAACGTAAATAAGCCGGACCATGGTGATCAGCAAGAGCAATTGTAGCTGCTTTTGTCTGATTGTGGTCGCAAGTGTTGATTACAGTCATTCCTGGTAACATTTTCATCAAACCGATATCTTCAAGGATTTGGTGAGTAGCACCATCTTCTCCTAAAGTTAAACCAGCGTGAGAAGCACAGATTTTTACGTTTTTGTCAGAGTAAGCAACAGATTGACGAATATCCGAAGCATCGTAGTCTTTCTTATAAAAATCACGAATAACCTTCGCTACTGCTTCGCGAAAAGCACTTTGATGCGTACCTCCTTGGGTAGTATGCTGACCATTAACGAATGAATAGTAATCTTCACCATA
>JALRGZ010000284.1 GCA_023253295.1 Flavobacterium sp. | reverse complement strand
TTTTCGTCAAATTCGGGACTGAATAAATCCATTTTTGTTCTTTATGAAAATGCAATAAAGATAGTTAGTTTTGGCGGTAAATTTCGATTTGCTTTTTTGTTAATCGCTGTTTTAACCACTGAATAATTTTTTGTTTTTCAGTAGGTTCCAGTTCGTTTTTACTTTTGTAAATCAATACAGGAACCACTTTTAAGCTATCCGTTTTTTCATTGAAAATATGATTGGATATGGATATATTTTTAATAGATGGAAATAAGATTTTCATTTCCGCCAGTAATTCATGGTTGTTGAAATGATTGGCTTCTATTTCTTTTTTCAGATTTAAAATGGTTACGTTTTTTTGACTTATAGTTGATTCATTAAACTTGATTTCGTTTAGAATATCGCTTTTGATATCGGTTGTATCCTGTTTAACGATTAGTTTTGTATTGACTAAATCGTAGTCTTTCAAACTTTTGTTTAAATCGCTGATTTCGGTATCGCTAAAACGTTTAGACAGAAAACCAAGTTCAATGATTTTAGGGTTTTTATTGAATTGTTTTTTTTGGTACACAATGGTTATTCCTTTATCTGTAAATTCTTTTTCAGTAAAAACAGCAATTTGTTGTTCGAATTTTTTTTCTTCAAATAAAAGATAGGCAAAATAGATACTTGGAAGTATAAAAATGGTTAAAAGTGTACTGATGTAATATTTGACCTTTTTTTGTGTAGGTTCATCCAATTGTTTTTTGGTTGGATACGCTAAATATTTAACAATGAAAAAGGTTGAAATACAAATGAAAATACAGTTGATGGAATACAAGTACATGGCTCCAAAAAAGAATTTAAAGCTTCCAGTAGCCAGTCCGTAGCCTGCAGTACACAAAGGAGGCATTAAAGCTGTAGCGATGGCTACACCAGGAATAGGATTTCCTTTTTCAACCCGGGTTATGGCAACAGCGCCCACAATTCCACCAAAAAAAGCAATAAGTATATCATAGATATTTGGAGAAGTTCGGGATAAAAGCTCAGGTTGCGCTTCTTTAAACGGACTGATATAAAAATAAATAGTTGAAACGAGTAAGCTTACAATAGTAGCAATAGCAAGGTTTTTTACGGATCTTTTGAGTAATTCAAAATCGTAAGTACCAAGGCCAAAACCAGCACCTACAATAGGTCCCATTAATGGTGAAATAAGCATCGCACCAATAATTACGGCTGTGGAATTGACATTAAGACCTACTGAGGCAACAACAATGGCACAGGCTAAAATCCATAAATTAGAACCTCTGAAAGAGATGTTGGATTTTACGTTTTCTAAAACTTTGTTTTTGTCTTCTTCGCCTCTGCTGAGATTGATGTAAGCAAAGAGTTTTCTAACTATGGACTGCATGCTTTTTCTTTTTCTTTAAATTTTCCTTTAACGCCAGGAAGCCAATGCAACCTGCAATTAAAGAGGAAATCAAGATAATGAATTTTGCATTATTAATGATATGATGATCATCAAAAGCTAACAGAGTTACAAAAATAGACATGGTAAAACCTATTCCTCCTAAAAAGCCTACACTTATAATTTTTTTCCAGTTTAAATCGCCCGGTAATTTACACAGACCAATGGAAACGGCTAAAAAGCTGAATAAACTAATACCAATTGGTTTTCCTAGTACTAAACCAAGCATAATCCCCATACTATAATGCAAATGTAGTGCATCAACAATATCCGATCCTAAAACAATTGCAGTATTGGCTAAAGCAAATAAAGGAAGGATAAAAAAGGCTACCGGTTTGTGCAAATGATGTTGCAATTTGTATGAAATAGAGTTTTTAGTTCCATCACCAAAAGGAATAACAAAGGCTAATAAAACTCCTGTAATAGTTGCATGAATTCCTGAGTTAAGCATGAAATACCACATGATAACTCCTCCGATAAGATACGGAATCAGGTTTTTAACTTTCATTCTGTTTAGGATGAATAAAACGAATAAAATACCCATAGCAATCCCTAAGTTCATCCAGGAAAGTGATTTTGTATAGAAAATAGCAATTACTAAAATAGCTCCTAAATCGTCGATAACCGCTAATGCTGTTAAGAATACTTTTAATGATAATGGTACACGATTGCCTAATAATGATAATACTCCAAGGGCAAAAGCAATGTCTGTGGCCATAGGGATTCCCGCTCCTGAATGAGCCGGGGTTCCCACATTAAGAGCTAAATAAATTCCGGCAGGAACAAGCATTCCTCCAATAGCCGCAAAAATAGGCAATAAGGCTTCTTTTATATTGGATAATTCTCCCTGATAAATTTCACGTTCTAACTCTAATCCAATCAATAAGAAAAAGATTGTCATTAAACCATCATTAATCCAATATTCAAGACTTTCGCTTCCAATTTTCATGTGCCAGGTGTGCAAATATTCTGTCGAGAAAATAGAATTGGCAAGAATTAATGAAATTAAAGTACAACCAATTAAGACAAGTCCACTGGATTTTTCATTTTCAAAAAATTCTTTGAAAAGGTCTGAATTGTAAAGGCGTTTAATAGTCTTTCTCATGTTTTGTTATTTGTAGTTT
>JALRGZ010000278.1 GCA_023253295.1 Flavobacterium sp. | reverse complement strand
ATTCATTTTTTCTAATGCTATTTTTTGATCCGCTCCGCTAACAGCAATCATTGGCAATAAAACCTCTTTTGAACAAAGACCATTATGTGCTAACAGGAATTTTAAAATTGGTATCGCATTTACCAACATTTGATTTTCCTGGTAAATCTTAGAAATGGCATCGCTCTTTTCCTGTGCTTTTTGTGCAGAGGCATCATCTCCGGCAAGCACCGCATTATAAATAGTGCTATACAGTTCAGGTGTTAAGTTTCCTGTACTTGGAACCAATCCGTCAGCTCCTAATTGCATTCCCTCATAAGATTTAGCCGCCCAGCCTAATAAATAAGAAAAATCCTCACGGTCTCTCCACAATCCGATAGCCTTAGCCATTCGTTCTTCACCTCTTTCCGATTCTTTGTAACCAACGATATTAGGATGTTTACTCAATTCGTCAGCAGTTTCTAAATCGATTGACATATTAGTTGTCATTGGCATATTATAAACAATCAATGGTAATGAAACCGCAGAAGCCAATTGCTGGAAATAATTTAAAATATGATTTTGATTCAATGGATAATAATAAGGCACATGAGCCACTAAAACATCTACACCTAAATCAGTGTAAATTTTAGCCTGATCTAAGGATTCCTGAAAAGAGTTTCCTGAAATTCCCGCATAAATCATTGCTTTTCCTTTGGCTACTTCCACTGTTTTTTTCACCAAAGCCACTTTGCTTTCCAAAGAAATCGAACTCGATTCTCCTGTAGTTCCTAATACAAAAGGATGGCATCCGCCATCGATTAAATGATTCACCAAAACAGCAACCGCAGCCAAATCGATACTCAAATCGGCACGAAATGGTGTCACCATTGGTACTACAACTCCATTATACTTTTTTATATTCTTCATGATATCTAACTAAAAAGCCGATTGATAGATGGCCACTGCATCTTCTACGGCAATTTCTCTAATATTATTCTTCAACAAACGTTGTACTTTTACAGCTCCTTCCGCCAATGACGGAATTGATTCTTCTTTCACTCCGGCTTCTCCCAAAGTAGTAGGTAATCCACAATCAGCAATCAACTGCTTCATAATTTTCACCCCTTCCAAAGCAGTTTCCTTTGAAGTTGCTTTTTTCTCAGCACCTATAACCTCAGCAATTCGTTCGTATTTACTGGCATCAGCTTCTATATTGTATTCCATCACATAAGGTAACAACAAGGCATTTGACAAGCCATGCGGAATATGATATTCCACTCCCAAAGGATACGATAAAGCATGAACCGCAGCCGTATTTACAGGTCCCAAACACATTCCACCATACATACTTCCTAAAGCCACTTGCGCTCTGGCTTCTAGGTCAGCTCCGTTGTCGCAGGCTCTTTTTAAATATTTAGCAATCAAACGAACTCCCTCTAAAGCATACAAATCAACGATTGGATGTGCAAATTTATTGGTATAAGCTTCTAAACAATGCGTTAATGCATCTATTCCTGTCGCTGCAGTGATACTTTTTGGCAGGGAAACTGTCAGAACCGGATCAATATACGCCGCATCAGGCACTAAAAACGGACTGATAATCCCTACTTTTTCTCCCAATTCATTAACAAAAATAGCATTTGGCGAAACCTCACTTCCAGTTCCGGATGTAGTAGGAATACAAGCCACATAAATTTGTCTTTCTTTAAGATTCCCAATTCCTTTAATTTCATCTAAAGTTTGCGAATTTTTTAATTGAGCTGCCACTAATTTGGCCACATCCAAAACACTTCCACCTCCAATACCCACAACACTATCCGCCTCAAAAGCTTTTGCCTGGAGCAAGACTTTATTAAAATCCTCAAATGTTGGTTCGCCCACTATCGATTCATCAACTTCAATTTCAACACCATGTGATTTTAATTTCTCTAAAAAAGGCACCAAAGCCGTGCTAAGCTCAGCAATGCTCAACAAAAACAATCTTTTAAAACCTTTTTCTAAAAAATCATCAACAAATCGCTGCATACTTCCCTCCCCGAAAACAACACGATTAGGATTTAAAATTACAATTTCTTTCATTTTTTTATTTTAACATAAACCACTATTAAACAAGACACTAACCCAAAAAAGGATTTAATTTTTAAAATGTAAACGTTTACATTTTTATATTAAAAAAAACTACTCTAAACA
Source organism: Flavobacterium sp. (assembly GCA_023253295.1). Taxonomy (GTDB): domain Bacteria; phylum Bacteroidota; class Bacteroidia; order Flavobacteriales; family Flavobacteriaceae; genus Flavobacterium. Next base: position 7,924 of record JALRGZ010000278.1, on the reverse strand, counting down.
GGAGCAGTTGATTTTCTAAGCATTAATTCTGTGTCCAGAATAACACTTTCTTTCTTCTTACTTGGGCTTACAATTCTTTCATAAAGTAATTCAGCTGCTTTTCTTCCCATGTCAAAACCTGGCTGACGTACAGCCGTTAATGGTGGATTTAACGAGATAGACCACGGCATATCGTCAAAACCTATAATCGATATCTGCTCTGGTATTCTAATATTATGAGCATGAATTGCTTCTAGCGCTCCTAAAGTCAACAAATTATTCCCTGAAAAAATAGCTGTTGGTTTTTCTTCTAATTCTAGAATTTTATTAGCTATTTCAAATCCACTTTTGTAATCATTATTTCTGGCAAAAATTAAACTCTCATCAAATGGTACATTATATTTAGCCAAAGCTTTTTTATAACCCGCCATACGCTCGATGTAGGTTGGTATTTTAAAATTTCCCGAAATAAAAGCAATTCTTCTGTGACCAATACTCAACAAATGATCAATCGCATTAAAAGCGCCTAATTCATTATCCACTTTTACAATATCAACTTCAATATCAGTCAAACCTCTATCAATACAAACAACAGGAATATCTTTTTTAACTAAATTTTCAATTCCTTTATCCTTTCCATGGATAGGTGCGACAATTAATCCATCAATATTTTCCGATTGAAAAATATCCAAATACAATTTTTCTTTTTTCTCATCCTGACCAAAATTACCAATCATAACGGCAAAATTATTTTGGTAAGCATAATCTTCCACACCTCTTACAACGTCAACAAAAAATGGATTTTGAATATCTGGAATAATCAAGCCTAATAATTTGGTTTTATTATTAGAGCTTCTTAAACGTTGAGCAACACGATTGGGTTTATAATCTAAAGCGGCTATCGAAGCCTGAACTTTAAGCACAGTTTCTTTACTTACCTTAGGATCATTATTAATAACCCTAGATACTGTAGCTATAGATACCCTTGAATGCTCCGCAACTGCTTTTAGATTTGACAATTTAATAAATGTAAACGTTTACACTACAAATATGACAATATAAATTTTAAAAAACAAATTTTACACACTTTTGTTTTTAAATTTTGAGAAAAGTTTAAAAAAAGTAAGATTAGCCTAATATTTCTTGCTGTAACTTTTTACTTAAACTACTCAAAACCAACACATAGGAACAATCAATCATTTCTTTTAAAAAAGAATCTGAAATTCCAGTATTGATTGCCACAGTATTCCAATGATTTTTATTCATATGATACCCCGGTTGAATGGCTTCGTATTGTGTGCGCCATTCTTTAGCCAATTCCGGCTCACATTTTAAATTAACAGATGGCTTTCCTAACTCCCATTGTTTCAACGAAGAAAGCGCAAACATTTTTCCCCCTACCTTAAAAACCAAAGTATCCTGATCAAAAGGAAAATGCTCTGTAACTCCCTTTTTAGAAAGACAATATTCGTAAAATTCTTCTAAATTCATTATTCGTTTTTTCCAATTTTTCCCAAATGGGTGTCTTTAAATCCACTTTCGTACTTAAGCCCATACCCCATCAATCTATCTAATGAGGAATGTGAAAATAAAATTACTCCTGCCAATTCCAATATTTCTTGACCAAAGTAAATTCCAACTAAATAAATTAAAATTGCAATTGCTTTATGATGGAACAAATTATAACAAATTGCACCTGTTTTATTTCCAAAAAGATAACCAATCATTGAAAAATCAGGAGTCAAAATCAAAACTAAAAACCACCACCATTGATAATCCAAAAGATTAAAAAGATAAATCCCTAAAACCAATAATCCTAATTCTTCTAATTTAAGTACTAATTTCATAATACAACTTTTTCCATTAATTTTTCAGGATGAGCCAGCGATTTAAATCCAAATTTACGATATAAAAAATGCGCATCGGTAGTGGCTAATCTCCAAATTTTAATTTGACTGAGTAAGGGTTCTTTCATCATGGCATCAATCAAAATGGACGAATAACCATTTCCCCGGTGGTTTTCATCAATAAAAACATCCATTACATAGGCAAAAACCACATAATCGGTTATGACACGAGCAAAACCAATTTGCTTTTCGTTTAAGTAAATCCCAAAACAAAATGAACTATCAATACAAGTCTGCACTTCTTTAATAGTTCGCGGCGCTGCCCAATAAATAGCTTTAGTGAAATTATGAATAAAAGCAATATCCAATTGGTTTTTATCTGTTGATACTTTTATCATATTTTGTACAAAACAGGTTTACTTGGACTGGCATCATTTTCAAAAGAAGCGATTTGCAAATTCAACAAATAACTTCCGTCTTCAACAGCATCCGGAACATAAATCATTTCAGTAATAGTCGCATCCAATCGTGCATCAGCATTCAGCTGATTGATATTTTTTACATTCCAAAAAGCTTTGTGTGAAACTAATTTACCCTCATCATGTTCTTTATCCACACTTGGCAAATCGATTAGCAAATGTTTAATTCCGCTTTCGCAAATGAACCGCGCAGCCTCCTCCGATAAATAAGGAGGATTGGTATTCGAATAGTTTTTATGTTTTTTAGATTCTAAATTTGGAAGTGTACGAATGACCAAAGCTTCTGTATTTTTTCCTTTCAAATATTCCTCGATTTGATTTTTACCAATAACAAAATCTTCTCCTTGCACTTCAGGTTCTACCGAAATCAATTCAGCCAAAAAGAAAAACTGTGTCAAACATTGATTAATACTATAGAAATCTTTTGTAATATGCCCCAGACATTCCGTATGCGTACCATGTGCATGCGGATTAAATACAATCGTATTAAAATTGGTCGAAGCACCTGCTTTCACACTCCCCACCCAATCACCAAAAACGACAGCTTTGATTTCAGGTTTTCTAAGATACCATGCAATAGGATTAGCATCCGTATTGGTTAACGGAATAGATATATCAATTGGTTTTGATAAATCGATTTGGAAATTATTAATGTTTGCTTTCATTTTTTAAACACTTACTAAACGCAAAGAGCACAAAGCTTTGAGAACTTAGCGTGAAACTTATTAAACTTTGCGGTTAAACTTTTATTCCAAATTTAAATAAAATAAGTCGGATGCTATTCCATCCGCTAAAAACTTTCCTTTAGAAGTAGGCTTCAGAATGTTATCTTTTATAAAAAGTAATTCATCATCAATGAATTTCTGCCCCTGTTTCAGTAAATAATCCAAATATTCCTGACCAAATTCCGCCTGAATTCTATCCAAAGAAACACCCCAAATGGTGCGCAATCCCGTCATTACGTATTCGTTGTAACGGTCGGCAACCGATAAGATCTCCATTTCGTTTGGTAATTTATTTTCCTGAATCGCTTTTAAATACAATGGATTATTTGCAATATTCCAACTTCTGGAAATTCCGTCATAACTATGAGCCGAAGGCCCAATTCCGATGTATTTTTTTCCCAACCAATAGGCAGAATTGTTTTTAGAAAAATAATCGGGTTTTCCAAAATTCGACAATTCATAATGCACAAAACCATTTGCCTCGAGCGTTTCTACTAAAATCATAAAATGTTCCGATGCGACTTCATCTTTAGGTTCGGCAATTTTTCCGGTTTGAATCAATTTATTCAAAGCGGTTTTAGGCTCAACCGTCAAAGCGTAACTGGAAATATGCGGAATATTAAAGCTAAGAGCCGTTTCAATATTCTGTTTCCACTTTTCATTACTCATCCCCGGAATTCCGTAAATCAAATCCAGCGAGATATTATCAAAATATTTGGTTGCAGTTTGCAAACAATTTTTGGCTTCCGCCGAATTGTGCGCCCGATTCATCATCTTTAAATCCTCTTCAAAAAAAGACTGAATTCCAATGCTCAATCTATTAATTCCGATAGACCGATACTCTTCAAAAATAGTTCTCGATTCCAGTACTGTTCTCGACTCCGCTCGAACTGACAACGTATCTTCATTGTCACATCGAGTGAAGTCGAGATGTAAATCGTCAGGATTAGCCTCGAGTGTAATTTCAGGATTTTCAGCAACTTTATAATTATTAAAAACTGCATCAATCAACAATTTCAAATCTGCACTCTGCAAAACTGAAGGTGTTCCTCCGCCAAAATAAATCGTTTCAACTACTTCATCTTCGAACTCCTTTTTTCGTAGCTGAATTTCTTTGGCCAAAGCCAAAACCATTTCTTCCTTTTTCTTCATCGAAGTCGAAAAATGGAAATCGCAATAATGACAAGCCTGCTTGCAAAAAGGAATATGGATGTAGATACCGGACATTTTAAAATTTGAAAATTAATTAATTTGAAAATTTGAAAATGAATTGCCAATACTGTATTTCATTTACAAATTGGCTCACTTCCAAATTATCCAATTTTATCTTGATTCTGTTTCACAAAAGCATCCCAACCAGAATAACTTTTGCCCGCCACCACTTTTCCGGAATTGAAAAAATGACAAACTGCAGCAGCCAAACCATCAGTGGAATCAAGATTTTTAGGCAATTCTTTTAAGCCTAAAAGTTGTTGCAGCATTTTGGCCACCTGTTCTTTACTCGCATTACCGTTTCCGGTAATCGCCATTTTGATTTTCTTCGGTTCATATTCTGTAATAGGAATTCCTCTTGAAAGTCCTGCCGCCATCGCCACACCCTGTGCTCTCCCTAATTTTAGCATCGATTGGACATTTTTTCCAAAAAAAGGTGCTTCAATAGCGATTTCATCCGGACAATGGGTGTCAATCAACTCGATGGTACGCTCAAAAATGATTCTTAGTTTTTGATAATGATTGTCGTATTTTGACAATTGCAATTCGTTAAGCTGAACGAATTCCATTTTTTTATTGATAACACGAATCAAACCAAACCCCATAATGGTGGTTCCCGGGTCAATTCCTAATATGATGCGTTCGCTTGCCAAAAGATTTATTTAAAGTTTAAATTACACAGAGCTACTCGAAGTAAAGTCTGAGATTCACAAAGATTTTTTTAAAAACTTAGCTAAACTCTGTGAGTCTTTGCGTTTCTTTGCGTTATAGTTTTTCTTATGATTTCAATACCTCACAAAACTAAGCAATTCCTCGTACTTCTAATCAAAATTTTGATTGTTGCCGGCGCATTCTATTTTATTTATAACCAACTGGCCAATAATGACCAGCTGGATTGGCAAAAATTCATGGTTTTATTTAGCAAAAACCAATCGGTTACAGGGATTGTATTTATTTTATCCTTGAGTGTTTTGAATCGTTATTTCGAAATTTTGAAATGGCAAAATCTTGCGCAACATATTCGAAAAATCGCTCTGTCCGAATCCACTCAGCAAGTACTGGCTGCTTTAACAGCAGGACTTTTCACTCCAAATGGAGTGGGTGAATATGCAGGAAAAGCTTTGTTTTTTAAAAAATTGGAAGCTAAAAAAGTGGTTTTCCTAAACTTGATTTGCAACGGCATCCAAATGGTACTCACTATTGTTTTTGGGATTTTTGGTTTGCTGTATTTTAATTCACTTTTCAACATTATCACTCCAAAAACAGTTTTAATTCTTTTTGGAATTTTAATAGGCGTGATTGTATTGCTTTTTTCGATAAAAAAATTCGCCATCAAAGGCTATTCCATCGAAAAACTCATTCATAAAATTAACGAGATTCCTAAAAGCATTCATCAACGCAATATCGTATTGGGTATTTGTCGTTATCTTGTTTTTTCGCATCAATACTATTTTTTATTTTTATCTTTTGATGTTGATTTACCGTATTTAACATTAATGGCAGCTATTTTGAGTGTTTATTTCCTGGCTTCCTCTTTGCCTACTTTTCAGTTTTTGGATTTTGCTGTCAAAGGGAGTGTAGCGATTTATTTCTTTGGTATTTTGGGCGTAAACGAATGGATCGTGGTTTTCATCTCTACCCTAATGTGGTTTTTGAATGTGGTGATTCCTGTAATCATAGGAAGCTATTATGTTCTAAGCTTTAAGACTAAAAAAATTGCATGATGTTTTTTTTGACTGTCATAGTATCCCTGTATATCCTTACCATTGCAATTTTGATTTATGGTTTTGACAAAATAAAAGAACCAGGCACAAAAAACTTAACCCCGAAAACCAATTTCACTATTATTGTCCCTTTTCGAAATGAAGCCGAAAATCTTCCTATTCTTTTAACCAGTTTGGAAAAAATGAATTATCCCTCGGGTTTGTTTGAAGTGATTTTAGTTGACGACGCTTCGGATTTTAGAATGCAGATTTTAGAATGCAGATTTCAGATTACCATGATTGACAATATCCGTATTTCTAAATCGCCGAAAAAAGACGCCATCACAACTGCCATGCAAAAAGTCAAAAGCGAATGGGTTATCACCACCGATGCCGATTGTGTGGTTCCTCAAAATTGGCTTTTGAGCTTAGACAATTATATACAGACACATTATGTTTCCATGATTGCAGGAGCGGTTAACTATGCTGTAGACAATTCCTTTTTGCATCATTTTCAACAATTAGACATAGCTAGTTTACAAGGTGCTACTATCGGTAGTTTTGGAATTAGCAAAGGCTTTATGTGCAATGGCGCTAATTTAGCTTACACCAAATCTTTATTTCAAAAATTAAATAGATTTGAAAGCAATAATACTATTGCCAGTGGTGATGATGTTTTTTTATTACAAAAAGCTATCGGTCAATTCCCTGAGCAGGTGCATTATTTAAAATCGGATGATTGTATAGTAATTACAAAACCGTTGAACGACTGGAAATCTTTGTTTTATCAAAGAGTGCGCTGGGCTTCCAAAACTACTGCTTATCAAAGTACTTTTGGTAAAATGTTAGGATTAATTGTTTTTGGAGGAAACTTAGGTTTGTTGTTTGTTGTTTGGAGTTTATTGTTTGGAGTTGGAAACTTTTATATTTTATACTTTTTAGTTTTAAGTAAAATCAGCATCGATTTTGTGCTAATTAACAAAACAAATCGTTTTTTAAAAAACAAAACCACTTCTTATTTAGCAGCAGCTTTACTCTATCCGTTTTTTAATGTTGTTGTGGCTTGTTACGCTCTGTTTGGAAAATACGAATGGAAAGGGAGACGTTTTTAAACACGATAATCCCTAGCCCAGATAGAGCCGATATCCTCATGTAGTGAAACGGAATGAGATAAAGGCGAAAGCTGGAAAAAGCTCCATCCTTCGACTACGCTCAGGATTCCTTACTCCACTTTTATAATTACCGGAAGAATGAATTGGGTTTTCACAGGAATCCCTTGCTTAATAGCAGGATTCACTTTAGGAAAATCAACCAGTCGAGCATGGAGGATACTGTCAATTTTGATGGTATCATAAGCGACTGAATCTTTGGGATATTGTGGCTCAAACTGCATTTTAGAATCCGGGAAAACAGTTACTTTTACTTCAATAGTATCTAATTCCGGATACAAAACAGAAAGCGTATCTACTTCTAGCTTATCCTGTATTAATTGAGTCAAATATTCAAAAAAACATTGTTGGCGTTGTTTTTTGTCCGTTAATTTATCGCAATCTGTAAACGAAGGGTATTCATCGACCTCTTTCCAATTGATTGCTTTTAGTTCCTTTTGCAATAATTCTTTCTCAGACGGCACTTGCTTCTCGAAATACTGACAAGAAGTGAATGAAAGAAAAAGTAATAAAAAGTAACAGTGCTTCAAGGCGATATGTTTGAATGAAACTAATTTTTTATAAAAATACAATCATTTTTGGATTTTTCTATATAAAAAGAGCCCGAAGAAGGATTTTGGAACTAGAAATAAAAAAGCCTTTCCGTTAAGAAAGGCTTTCTGCAAATTTGCGGTCTGGACGGGACTCGAACCCGCGACCCCATGCGTGACAGGCATGTATTCTAACCAACTGAACTACCAAACCTCTGCTTTATTGCGGTGGCAAAGATACAACAGATTTCCGTTTACACAAGCGTTTCAAAAGAAAATT
>JALRGZ010000275.1 GCA_023253295.1 Flavobacterium sp. | reverse complement strand
TACTTTGAGAACTCGCAGCCACAACAGGATTGACTCCGTCTTTTAGGTGATTTTTGCAGAGATTGCAGTTTTTTATTTGTGATAAAAGTTCTTTCATTTACTGATTGTCGTTTTATTGATCTCTGATTTCAGAAAGAAAACTGGTTGTGAGTGGTACTTATTTACGATAAGTTATTTTATAAAATTACTGTTTTTTTTAATTAAATGGGTAAATAGCTTTTAAGGGAGGTTGGTAGATGTATACTGATTTTTTTCTAAAGTTTCATTTTTCTCTAAGTTTTTTAATTTCATTTTGTAGTCAATATATTTTAATCTTAAAAAATCAATATTTAAAATTAATGAATGGCAAAATATATTGCTAAAACTCCATATAAAATAAAAGGCAAGATAATACCGACGAGATTAATAAAATTGTTTTTAAAATAAATAGAAATATTGTATTTATTCAAATAAAATAAATAGATTTCTGCTATCAAATATAATGGGTAAACAAAGGTACTAAAATATACAAATAAATAAGCACCAGCAAACTTAAGCTGTTCTATTAGAATGAAAAGTGTTAGTATTAAATAGCACCCAAAATATATTCTTCTAAAGATTTTCATTTATTGACATAATTTTATTTATAAAATATGTAAAACATTGAGATTGTTAATCCCTATCGAACGTCTATATTGAATTGAGCCCATCATTTTGCGAACCGCTCTCGTTCTTAAAACGAGATGACCCTTACGCTCGGTGATGTGAGAGGTGCACTCCGTCAGTTACTGGCGGAGCCGTCTACTCGATTAGCGGCTGTAATTTTAGTTTTCTATTCAATTTTAGGAAGTGACATTTGTTCCAATAATGCTTGGTAAACTTCTTCTGAAAGTTCGCCTTGTCTGTGTAATGATTCATAATATCGCTTCATTATATTCATTTGCTCTTGAAACGTTTCTTGTTGATAATCTTCACTGTCAAGATAAAATAAGCGATTAGTAAATTTTTTACTTACCAAAGTTTCTTTTCTAATCTCTTCAATTACATCTTTAAAAAAATCATTCATAAATTCTTCCAACGCAAAAAAATGTGCACGCCTGATTGTTAATTTTTCACTATCTGTTATATCTGTATTCGGTTGTCCAGATGAACTAATTCTATCAACAACTCTAAACCTATCAATAATATCAAACATTGCATAAGTTGTCAATGAAATTTCTGGAATAATGTCCGTTTCTTCCTCTATTATTTTTTTGAAATTTTCAATATCGTGGTTAAACGTGTCCAAATACTTTACAATAACCATATAAATTTCATCTGGAAATCCCATAAATGTCTCTTCTTGATATAGCATTTTATGTTTTTGATAACTGAAATACAATTTTATTGTTCCAGTAAATACTTTATGATAAGATTCTTTTTTCTTTTTGTTTTCCTTGAAATAACTAATTAGCTTTTCTGTTACGTAAGCTATTGTTGCTGCAATTCCAGCAATAATTGTCCAATTTTCAGAAAGAAATTTAATTAAAGAATTAATCGTGTCGCTCATTAAATAGGTTTAGTAGGTGAATTATAGCCGCTAATGTCAGACTGTGAAAAAACATCACAGTCTATAGAGACAAATATAGTGTTTAATTTATCTCAATAACAATGCATTATATCTTTTGAAGTTCCCGCCATCAGCTACAGCTAAGTAGTTTAGATGATAACATTACAGCTAATAATCCTGTTCGGTTAATAGATGTTTTTGTAATAAGCAATTCTAATTTTAGAACTTAAAACTTTAACTAAAAAATAAACCTCCTTTAAATTGCTTTAAAAGAGGTCTGATTTTATGTTTTTTTGTGATGTTGTGCAACAGCTATCGGTGTTATGAACAGCTATTTTTTGTTTTTGATATTTTTAAAAACTCTATAAACATAAAATTTGAAAAGATATTTACGTATTCTTCTGCAATTTTATTCCCATTCTGTATAAATTTTAATTTATCCTTTTTGTAAATTTTTATTTTGTATTCTAAATAGAATTTAGGCATCATTTTCTTGAAATCATCTCCTATTTCCATATTGAATTTTTCTGAATTTTTATATATAAACATGTAATCTTCTATATAGTCTTTTTCAGAATCATAAAAATACCCACGATGGGTATTTAAATTTCTAGCATTTATAATATTCTCAAAACTTTTATAATAAAATTCCACCACTTTAATTAAAATTGATTGTTTTATTTTTTCTGACTTTGTTAAATTTTTCCATGTGCATTTTTTTTCAGAGAGGCCTAATTCATAAATTCTATTAATAATTATTTTGAATAAATCTAATAAAGTATTTATTTTATGATAAAAAACTTCTGTGTGATATTTTATATAGTCTAAATGACTAATATTATTGTCTTCGTAGAATTTTTTTAAAGGAAAACGTCTGAGGAAAATTTCAATTTTTTTTAAATCTTCTTTAGTCTGATTCATTTTTGAATAATATTCAAATATTTTGCTAGAATATTTGTCTTTTTCACTCAATAAATGAAAATTACTTTGGGAGGCTTTTCGTTTAGGATTATTATAAAGCTCGTTGATAGAATCGTTTATGACATCTAAAAATTTTCCATGTAAATCGTCATTTAATGCGGTAATTTTCATTTTAAAGGGATAATAGATTCATGACCAGTTTATACACGCATAAATCAAACCAGTTATATTCTAAAATGGCATGTTATCCGCATGTTTTTGTTTGTATTCTTACGTATAATATTTTTATAAAACTAAGTAAAATAAAATAAATTCTTATAAAAAAATCCGATTTGCGGAAACAAATCGGATAAGGAAGTTATTGTGTTTGGTTCTCGACTACGCTCGAACTGACAAATTGTTAAACGGTCATCGAAAACAGAGCGGTTTCAGGGGTTTTTCGTTTGAGATGCAGGTCAAATGCCATGCAAATGTTTCTCACATAGGCTTTGCCTTTAGCTGTCACCTGAATACCGTTTTCTTTAATGATTAGGATACCGTCGTTTTCCATTTCGCTTAGTTGTTCCAATATTTCAGGAATTTCCGGAAAATAATGTTCCGGATTATCCCAGGAAGTTTCAAATTGGCACATCAGGTTCAGAATGTGTTTTCGGATAATTAGGTCTTCTTTAGTCAATAAATGTCCTCTAAAAACGGGGAGTTTGTCCCACTCTAACAATTGGTAGTAATCTTCCAGATTTTTTTCGTTTTGGGCAAAACTGTACCAGCTGTCACTGATAGAAGATACTCCCAGACCTATCATTAATTGGGTTTTAGAAGAACTGTAACCCATAAAATTACGGTGTAATTGTCCGTTTTGGAAGGCTTGGTACAAACTGTCAGTAGGCAGCGCAAAATGATCCATGCCTATTTCGTGGTAACCGTTTTTTTGCAATAATTCTTTACCTACCTGATATAAAATTCTTTTTTCCTGATCTTTAGGGATGTCTTCATCTTTAAAACCGCGTTGTCCATTTCCTTTTATCCAGGGCACGTGGGCATAGCTGTAAAAAGCCAATCGGTCGGGTTGGAGCGATTTGGTCTTTTCAATAGTATCTACCACATTTTCGATGGTTTGGAATGGTAATCCAAAAATAATATCGTGTCCAATAGAGGTATAGCCAATTTCTTTTGCCCAAAAAGTTACTTTGGCTACATTGTGAAAAGGCTGTTCACGATGAATGGCTTTTTGCACTTTTTCGGCATAATCCTGCACACCAAAACTTACTCTGCGGAAGCCTAAATCGTATAGTTTTTGTAAATGCGCGTGACTAGTGTTGTTAGGGTGTCCTTCAAAACTAAATTCGTAATCCTTAGCTCTGGTCGCATAAGAAAAAATTCCGTTGATTAAATCTTCCAGATTTTTAGTTGAAAAGAAAGTTGGGGTTCCGCCGCCTAAGTGAATTTCTTTGATAATTGGTTTTTCGTCCAGCAATTTGCTGTACAAACGCCATTCTTTTAAAACGGCTTGTATGTAAGGAGATTCTACATCGTGGTTTTTAGTGATACGTTTGTTGCAACCGCAAAAAGTACACATGCTTTCGCAAAAAGGCAGGTGAATGTATAAACTAATTCCTTCTTTAGTATTACTTTCTTTAAATGATTTTCTAAATGAGTCGATCCAGTTCTGATAAGTGAATTCGGCTTCATTCCAGTAGGGAACAGTAGGGTAGCTGGTGTAGCGTGGACCAGGTACATTGTATTTTTGAATCAAAGCATTTTTCATGATCAATTATTTTACACTCCAAAAGTAGTTCGATTGGGAAGTAATAGAAATGATAATTGTCATACTTGAGGAAAAGATTTTAGATTTCAAAATGTTCATAAAAAAAAGCGATTTTCAATTTGAAAATCGCTTTTAGCATTCTTATTTGTATGAGGCAAAATTATTCTTCCTGATTCAGGTTTCTAAGTTGTTTTAGTTTTTCTTTCCAGGTGTCTAAGCTTTCTTTGTGTATTGCGATGTTCTTGCGAACTTCTGTAACAATAGAATTTTCTTTTTTAGAATTTCTGGTATTGGCAAAAAACTGAATATTGTTTTCTAACTGGAAAATTTCGTTTTGAACTTCTTCGATTTTACGAATGATGAAAATCTTTTCGTTTTCCAATTTTCGGTTATCGTGACTCTCTGAAAGGTTTTCTAATTTATTAGCAAAACGCATCATGTCAGAATCTTTTTTGCTCATGCTTAGTTTGTCAAATAAAGCATCTAATATTTTATTGAATTTACCTTCAATATGGCGTCTTGTGAATGGTACTTTACCAAGACTTTTCCAGTTCTCGATATGCTGCTTAATCGCCTCCAGATCGGTTTTGTGGTCACCCACTAACTGGAATTCTTTAATCGTTTCCAGATAGGCTTTCTTTTTATCAAAGGCTTCCATTTCTTCAGCATTGTGCTCGCTTCGGTGTTCTTTTAAACGATCAAAGTAATGATTACAAGCCTCTTTGAACTCCGCCCAAACCTTATCAGAATATTTTCTTGGTACATGCCCAATTTTTTTCCAATCTTCCTGAATTTGCTTCATGATTGGGGTTGTTGCAGCAAAATCTTCGCTGTCTTTCAACTCATTTGCTTTGGCAACTAAGGCGTTTTTTCTGTTTAAATTTTCGTTTTGCTCTTTTTTAATGTCTTTGTAAAAAGAATTTTTAAAAGCATTAAAGTTTCTAACGGCATTTTTAAAAGCAGCCCAAGTTTCTTCGTTAACATCGGAAGGAACTTTTCCGGTAGAGAAGAAAGCTTCTCTTAAGGCTTCTACTTTTTCTATTTGTACTAACCATTGAGAATGTGCATTGACTTTAATTGAAGCCAGTTCTTCAATTTGTGCAATAATCCCTTTTTTCTTTTCTAAGTTCTCCAGCTCGGTTCCTCTCATTTTTTCAAAAAGGACTTCGCGTTTGTCGTGCATTTTCTTGGTTAAATCACTAAACTGATTCCAGATTTCATCACGGAATTCCTTAGAAACAGGACCTATCTCTTCTTTCCAGATACGGTGTAAATCTTGTAATTCTCTAAAGGCTTTATTTACATCGACTTCCTGAAGTAGTTCTTCTACACGGGCAATGATTTTTTGTTTTTGTTCTAAATTGTGTTTAAAGTCTAAATCTCTGGCCTCTCTGTCTAAGTGTAAATAATCATAAAAATTCTCTACATGGAAGTGATAGTTGTTCCAAACGTGGTTGTATTTGTCTTTAGGGATAGGGCCTGCATTTTTCCAACGTTCTCTTAATTCGTTAAAATGTTTTAGGGTATCCTTGATGTTTTCGTTTGGATTGATCAACTCTTTTAGTTCTTCAACAATAGTCAAGCGAGTTTCTAAATTAGCTTTTAGATTGTTTTGCAGACTTTTAAAATGAGTATTTTTATTATCTTTATACAGATTGTATAATTGATCAAATTTTATTTTTAAAGGAAAATGGTATTGAAATTCTTCTGTAGTATCAGGATTTTCGGCTATGTATTCCTCTTTTTTCTCTTCAATAAAATGGTTGTATTTAGATAAAAAAGCTTTTTTGATTTCTTCTACATGCTCACGAATGGACATGACTTTTTCATTAGAAACCAGTTTTTGCAATTCATCCGCGATAGCTTCCATTGACATAGTATCGTAATCCAATAAAGGAATTTCGTGACGGGCTTTTATCGTTTCGTCCTCGTGTTCTTCCGCATTGGAAGCCTCAATTTCATTCAAGGCTTTTTGCGTTTTACAGATTTCTGTGTCTTCCGCTGTTGTTTCCATGGCTGGTTCATTAGCCACTTCAGTATTAGACGTATCTTGAACATCAGTAGCTAAATTTCCATCTGTCTCTTTATCAGATTGTGACAGGTTATCATTCTTTTCTTCTAACATTTTTAAAATGTTTAAGGGGTTTTAGTAATTGGTTAAATCGATGTGAATATACTAAAGGTCTGCCGGAAATCAAAATATTTCCTGTGTTTATCGTTGATTTAGTTAAAAGATTAATGATTTTTTAAATTTTTTTAAACATTTTGCATTTCTTTTAATGCAAATAGGCTAATTTTCTTTTGTTTAAAAGCAGTATTTTATTTGTTAAAAGACTTGTTTAGAGTGTTTTATCCCGTGATTATGGTTCTGAAAGTCAGATTGATTCTTGGTTTACTGATTTTTTTGCTGGGAGGAAGCCGGTGCAGCCAATAGGTTTGGGTTTCGTCTTTCATCACTAAAAGGCTGCCATTTTCTAAGGTTAGAGAAATGGTTTCTTTTGTCGTCTTATGTTTAAAAGCAAATTTACGTTCGGCACCAAAGCTAAGGGAAGCAATGGCTCCATTTTTTTTCAAATCTTTTTCCCCATCGCTGTGCCAGGCCATGCCTTCACTGCCATCGTGATATAAGTTTAGCAGGCAGGAATTGTAGGTTTCGCCAGTTTTCTCTTCGATTAATTGTTTTAAGGCTAAAAGTTCGTTTGTCCAGGGCAGTGCTTCCTTAGTGATTTTGGAATAACTGTATTTGAAATTTCGGTCGCCATACCAGGCTACTTTTCTTTTGGTAGTGATGAGTTGGCCAAAAATAATGGCTTCATCATTTTTCCATTCGATAGTTTCTAAAAGACGCTGCAGATAGAAATTGGCTTTGGTAAATTTCATTACTTTTCCAAAATACAAAACCGTTCCGTCTTGTGGTAAGCGGTTCGTATTTTCGTCAAATTCGGGACTGAATAAATCCATTTTTGTTCTTTATGAAAATGCAATAAAGATAGTTAGTTTTGGCGGTAAATTTCGATTTGCTTTTTTGTTAATCGCTGTTTTAACCACTGAATAATTTTTTGTTTTTCAG
>JALRGZ010000256.1 GCA_023253295.1 Flavobacterium sp. | reverse complement strand
GCTAAATTAATGAATCCAAATAATTGGTATTTGCCTTTTAATTGGTAATTATATAGTAATAAGTAGTTTTGTAGTTCAAAAGTCGTCTTGATTTATTCAAGGCGACTTTTTGCATATAATGAGGGTAATTAAAAAAGCCGTATCAATTTTTATTTGATACGGCTTTGTATTTTAATTTAAAGAAATTTAAACATTCTTCAAATTGATGATTTCTTGTTCGGTAAGTAATCTCCAGTTTCCACGTGGTAGGTTTTTTTTAGTCAATCCTGCAAAGGCTACACGGTCAATTTTTAAAACATCATAATCAAAGTGTTCAAAAATAGAACGAACCACTTTGACGTTAGCAGTTTTTAATTTAAGTCCTACTTCGCTTTTTGCTTCACCTTCAATGTAGCTTACTTCTTCTACGTACACACGGTGTCCGTCTATCACTAATCCTTTGTTTATTTTTTCCAAATCTTCAAACTTCAGGTTTTTGTCCAAGCTAACTTGATAGATTTTAGATGATTTTTGATTAGGAAGGGTAAATTTTCTAATCATATCTGTATCATTGGTAAACAATAAAAGACCTGTAGTGTTTTTATCCATTCTTCCTACTGCAGCAATTTTAGCTGTTGTAGAACCTTTTACTAATTCTAATACATTACGATACTCTTGTCCTTCATCTAATGCTGTAGTGAAGTTTTTTGGCTTGTTTAATAAGATGTAAACTTTCTTTTCAGGAGTTAAAGTTACTCCGTCAAAGTTTACAATATCACCAGGTTTTACTAAATATCCCATTTCAGTAACAGGAATTCCATTTACTTTAACATTTCCTGATTGAATATAAATATCGGCATCACGGCGTGAACATACGCCTGAATTAGAAATGTATTTATTTAAACGGATTTCATCCTTTGCTTTTGGTCTTTTAGCAACTGGATTTGGTTTTTTCTCTGTTTTTTTGGCAGCTTCTTCCGAAGTTTTAGCGCTAAATTTAGGTTTCTTGGTTCCTTGCGCTCTTTTTGGCAAAGCAGGTTTAGCTTTGCTCTGTTCGGCTCCGCCTCGAGTTGGCTTGTTAGAGCTTGGTCGTGAGCTATTAGGTCTGGAACCGCCTCTTTTATTATTGCCTTCCTTATTATTCATACTATTCGATAATTTTTGCAAAGATAGTATTTATATCCTTGTTAATTGATAAAAGCAATTTATAAAACGATAACTGTCTCTTTTATAAGTGATTTTGATTATTTGTGTTTTTTAAAAAGACAAAAGCAGTTTTTTTCCATGCCATAGTACACTTGGGTCAATGAGTATAATACAAAAGACACCTGAGACAATCAGAAATTTTAGCACATTATGCAGCAATAGAAACTGAATTTTAGTATTGGATTTCCAAAGATACAATATGAAGAAAATTAAAATTATAAGTGAACAATAAAAATAAATGTCCATATAGCCTACATCGTACATTTCAATTAAAATGTAGATAGGTAATAATGTAAATAGGGTTAAAATGCTGATTATTTTTTTGGAAGTTTCTTCCCCATAAAGAATAGGGATGGTTTTGTAATTATCTACAAGGTCTCCTTTGATATTTTCGAGATCCTTAATCATCTCTCTAATTAATAGTAAGAGAAACAAAAATGTGGCATGCGCAAAAATCACTATAAATTGGCTTTTATAACTCTCTATTTCGTATAAAGGTAATTTTGTGTAATAGTATAATAAGATTGCAAAAAAAGGTAAAACAGCCATAAAAGAAGCCATAAGGTTCCCTATGAGAGGATATCTTTTAATTTTATGAGAGTAGTACCAAATCAAGAAAATATACACAGAAAAAAATAATAAAGCTCGCCAGGAAACGAACCAGCCAATAACGGCAACAATAAAGTTTAAACTGAAATAGACTTTCAATTTGGTGCTCTGACTCACTAAACGATCCAACATGGATTTGTTTGGACGATTAATTAAGTCTTTTTTACTGTCATAAAAATTATTAATAATATAACCTGATGCGATGCTTAATGATGAAGCAAAAACGATTAAGAATAAATGAAAATCCAATAATACATCCAAGGCTCTTATTTCAGGAGCAAGGATGAATATTGCTGATAAGTATTGTGCAATAATTATAATTGGAATATTATAGCCTCTAATTACAGAGAACAAACTAATGATTTTTAACGCAAAGAGTTTGTTTTTTCTATTAAACATTTGTGTTTTCTGAAAATTTTAAAAAACTGAAAATAAGATATTACACATCAAATTTAATGGTTTGTTTTTTAATAGCCACTTTCATTTATATAAAAGAACTTATAAATAGTCGAATTAGTATTTTTTTTGAAAAATAAATTAAGAATTAGTGATTTTAGGAAGTGTGACAGTAAATTTAGTTCCAATATTTATTTCTGAATTGATTTGTATTGTTCCGTTAAGGTTGTCAATGGTATCTTTTACAAGGTAAAGTCCTAAACCAGAACCTTTGTTATTGTGGTTAGTTACAAAAAACATGTCGAATATTTTCTTTTGGTATTCTTGTTTTATACCAATTCCATTGTCCTCAAAGATGATTTTAAATTGATTGTTTTCTTCAAAGGTGTCTATTCTAATGAATGGTTTTTCTTTTTGCAAATCAGCATATTTTATGGCATTGGTCAATAAATTGTTAATTATGATTTTCAGTTTTAATTCATCCGTAAATAGTTTATCAATATTAAGGTTTCTAATAATTTCAATTCTGTTGAGCTCTTCTCTGAATTGATTCAGACTGATTGCTTCTTCAATGATTTGGTTTAAGTATACCGTCGCTTTATTGGTTTTGGCTTTTTTATTTCGGGAGTAGTCTATGATGTCTTTTATAAATTGGTCTTGTTTATTTAGACTTTCCTCCATTATTTCCAGATAGTTTTTTATTTTGGATACCTCTTCTTCGTTTTTTATAATAGCAATTAATCCTTTTAAAGATAATATGGGAGAGCGTAAGTCGTGTGAGGCACTATAAACAAATTTGTCCAGTTCCTTATTGGTTGCTACTAAGTTTTTGTTAGCTTCTTCAATTTTTACGTTAGAACGCCTTAAATTTTCTACCATAATAGAAAAATAAATACCAACACTACCTATTATAATTAAAGTGAAAAAAATATTAATGATTAAAAGTGGTTTTTTAATAATGCGTGTTGTAGAGCCTAAGGCTTCTGAAAATTCTTGTTGGTTTTGGGTTAGTTTGATACTTAAGATGTTTATCCTTTTTAAAATATTTTTTCTGTTCTCCTCATCTAATGAGTTTGTCGTTATTTTATGATTGACTTCCTTGCCTATAAGAGCTAATTCATTGATTAATTGGTCTCCTTCAATCCATTCTTTTAAGGCTTTTTTGAAAAATGAAATTGATTTGAAATTTTTAAAAAGCCATATTAAATCGTCAAAATCTTTTTCGTTGTTTCTTCCTTTTCTTAATTCCTCTTTGATACTTTTTTCCGTTCCATTGTTCATTAATGCTATTCGTGCTATTTGGTCTCCTATTGGAACACTTAGTTCTTCGTTAAATGATTTCCATTCACTTATGTCTTTAGTATATAGATAGGTTATAATGTGTCTTGTAGCATCTTTTTGAGCTTTTGAATAGTGGGATTCCCCATTGATATAAGCTCTTGAGGCAGATAATATTTTAATGGTAAAGTAGTTGCTTACAATTAATAAACTACAGGATATAGATACTATAAGCAGAGGGAAAAGAATGTGAGTCGACTTTATTTTCTCTAGTAAAGTACTTTTGCGCATGTCGAATTTTTTTTGAATTAATAAAAATACGATAGCTTAAAGTTACGTTTTTTTCTTGTTGAAAATGAAATTTAAAAAGAAGGAGGTTTTGTTTTATTTTTTTAAACGTACAAAAACTGTGTCCTCATCGGTTTGATAATGATTGAATTGTATGCTAAATGGTATTAGAATTGGTAAACTACTTCTAATTTGTAGTCTTTTAATGAGTTTTTAGCACGCTCTAAATCTTCTGTGAAACCCAGAATATATCCACCGCCACCTGAACCGCATAGTTTTAAATAGTAATCATTGGTTTCAATTCCTTTTTGCCAAATTTCATGGAACTGTTCAGGAATCATTGGTTTAAAATGATCTAAAACGACACGGGATAACTTTTTAGTATTGGTAAACAAAGATTTCATATCTCCGCCGAGGAAGTTTTCTACACAAGCATCGGTATATTTTACAAATTGATTCTTTAGCATGGTACGGAAACCTTTGTCTTTTAGGTTTTCCATGAAAATATTAATCATAGGAGCGGTTTCACCAATAATTCCGGAGTCTAAAAGGAAAACAGCTGCTTTTCCATTAAAACTTTGTGATGGAATTCCTGTAGCTTCAATATGATCTTTTGAATTGATTAAAATTGGAATGCTCAAATAACTGTTTAATGGGTCTAATCCGGAACTTTTTCCGTGGAAAAAACTTTCCATTTGAGAGAATATATTTTTTAATTCTAATAATTTCTCACGGGTTAAATTCTCTAGAACAGTAATTTTGTTTTGAGCATATTTATCGTAAATAGCAGCTACCAAAGCACCGCTACTCCCCACACCATAACCTTGAGGAATGCTGGAATCAAAATACATTCCAGTTTCAATATCATTTTTTAAAGCAGTTAAATCAAAAGAAACCAGATTGGTTTTTTCGTTTTCCAAAGATTCTAAATACTCAGCAAAACGTTTTAAACTTGCATTGGAAGCTATTGCTTCCGTAGAAGGATTATCATTTTTTTTCAAAGCTCCGTTGTAGAAATTATACGGAATAGAAAGCCCTTTCGAATCACGAATAATTCCGTATTCTCCAAAGAGTAATATTTTTGAATAAAATAAAGGTCCTTTCATGTTTAATTATGATTAAGGTTGTTAGCTTTATAAGTAAAGATATGAAAAAAGATTAGTTTGCAACGGCACCCTTTCCAATTTCGTCACAAATGTACTGCGCATTTTGACAATAGTCAACTAATTCGTCTTTAATAAATTGCAATACTTTTTCTTTTACGTTCTCAGGATATAAAACATGTACATTTGCACCGGCATCCAGTGTAAAACAAACCGGAATTTGAGTGTCTTTTCTGAATTTCCAAATCTTATTGATGATTTCTAATGTGTTAGGTTTCATCAAAATAAAATAAGGCATCGAAGTCATCATCATAGCATGTAAAGTTAAAGCTTCACTTTCTACTACTTTGATGAATTCTTTCAGATTACCATTTTCAAAAATGGCAATCAGTTTGTCCAGGTTTTCATGTGCTTGTGCAAAGCGTCTTTCGGCATAAGGATGATTGTGCATTAAATCATGTCCTACAGTACTCGAAACTTGTTTTTCGCCTTTGTCAACCAGCAAGATTGTATCTTGAAAATTTTTAAAATTATCATGAATACCATAAGGGAATTCAATTCCAAATTCATCCGAACTTCCTTCAATATTAGCCTGTTTTCCCCAGATAACAAGCTGTCCTTTGACACTTCGGCAGGCACTTCCTGAACCTAAACGTGCTAAAAAAGAAGATTTTTGATAGAAATAATCCTCAGTCATTTCCGGATTTAAAGCTTTTTCCAAACTCATCAGGTTCATCGCTAAAGCTGCCATTCCAGAAGCCGAAGAAGCAATCCCTGAACTATGTGGAAATGTATTTTGAGTATCTATGGTAAAATGATAGTCTTTTAAAAAAGGCAAATAGTTTTCGATTCTTTCAAAGAATTTTTGAATTTTTGGTTTGAAATCTTCTTTAGGTTTTCCTTCAAAAAGTAAGTCAAACGAAAAATTTCCGTTTGTCACGCTGAGTTTGTCGAAATGTCTTTTCTCAAAAGTCAGTTTTGTAATTGTTTTGCAATTGTTTAATGTAAAACTTACCGATGGATTGGCTGGAATTTGATTCTTTTTCTTTCCCCAATATTTTACTAAGGCAATATTACTGGGGGCGCTCCACTGGAAATATCCTTTTTCTAAAGTTTGAGAGTAGGGAGTAGGAATAAAATCGTTAGCTGTAAACATGAATAATAAAATTTGCCGCAAAGATACTTTTTTTGGTTAATACCTACATTTGTTTATTTGAGCATTCAGATTAAAGTTTTTGATTATTTTTGAAAAAAATAAAAAATGAACAAGATTACTAAGATACTCACGGTTGTTGTAACCTGTCTGGCTATAGGTTATTTTTCGGGAATGGTTACTCGTTCAGCTATTTTAGATTGGTACCCGACTCTTATAAAACCAAGTTTTAACCCGCCCAATTGGATTTTTGCACCTGTTTGGAGTATGTTGTATATTATGATGGGGGTGTCAGCCGGACTGGTTTGGAATCGTATCGAGTTTGAAAAAGAATCTGTCAAAAAAGCGTTGGGTGTTTTTGCCATTCAATTAGCGTTAAATGCGCTCTGGTCGTATTTGTTTTTTGGTTTGCACAATCCTTTATTGGCGGGATTAGAAATTATTTTGTTATGGTTAATGATATACGAATGCTATTTACAATTTGCTAAAATCAATAAATTTTCAGGTTATTTGATGTTGCCCTATTTGGCTTGGGTAAGTTTTGCCGCTGTTTTGAATGCTAGTATTTGGTGGTTGAATAGATAAAATTTCTAATGAATTTTCTTATTCCTTAGTGTTTGCTTTCTTGAATTCAATATTTTTTTGAAATAAGAAATCCATCATACTTAAAATATTATTTGATTCTGTAACTTTTTTAGATTTTGGATCAGCTTCACAATAATTAAGAAATAGTTCTATTTCATCTTTTTTTAAATTTAGACTGTTTAGGAAATAATTTTCATTACAATTCGATTTGGCATAGTCTTTAAAATTAATTATAGATTTTTCTGTAGATTTTTTTTCTTTTTTAAACAAACTTCCAATTAGCTTTCCAATACGAATAAAATTCATGCCATTTTCTACGGTGCCCATATTTACACCAATAACTTTTGGGGTGTATGCTGATTTTTCTAAACCGTATTTATCTAGTGTTCCCACCTGATATTTTTGGTTTGAACTTAATTTTATAGATGGTATTTTAGAGACTACTACTTCATTTAATTCCTCAGCTTTTAGTTCTAATTCGACGATTAAATCTTTATCATTTACAATCAAGTGATTGAGTACAATTTTTTTAAGCTCATAGTTTTTGGCTACAAATACAAGGATATCACTCGTTTTTGCATCAATTGAAAAGTTTCCTTTAGCATCAGAAAAGCTAAGTGCTCTGGAGTTTGAGTTTATGACTTCAACATTGGAAACAGCGTAATTATTAGAAACAATTTTTCCATTTATTGTTTGTGATAAGCAAAATTTTGAATAGAGAAGAAATACAATGCTGAGTATTTTTATTTTCATAAGTTTTGTCTAATATACTGATAGTAAAAATATTAGATTTACCCTAACGAAAACTTTTAAAACATGTAAATTCTTGTTAATTGTTTTTAGTTTTTTTTATTCTGAAAATAACACTTTTTTAATGAGTTTGTGTCGAATGGAATCTGGAATTGCTGTATTGTTTTGCGGTTATTGTTTATCTGCAGTTTATTCAGGAGCATTTATCTTTTTGAATTCAATGCTTTTTTGATAGAGAAAATCCATTAATTCAAGGGAATTTGCATTCTCAGTAGTTGTTTTTTTTGATTCAGGATCAAAGTTGCAAAAGTTGAGGAAAGTTTCAATTTCGGATTTTTTTAGTTGTAAAGTTTCCGTGAAGAATTTTTCATCAAAATTAGAAGTGGCAGCTTCTTTGAAAGCGTCGGGATTTTCTACTTTATCTTTTTTGCCTTTAGAACGGTTACCAAAAATCATTTTCCCAATTTTGACAAAATCCATTCCGTTGTTAATTGTGCCATCATAAACACCGGGATTTTTTAATTGTCGGGATTGTCTGTAAACGGCAACTTCGTTTCGTTTTAATTGTTCCCATTTTTTGTCAAATTCCCAATCAACATTTACTTTGTGAATCAAGACTTCTTTAAGTTCTTCAGGTTTTTTATCAATAGAAACAATCATGTTGTTGTTTTCTAAATCTTCTGGAGTTAGTTTAATTCCTTTTAATTCATAATCTTTATCATAAAATAAAATGCTGTCGTTTACACTTGCTGCAATAATGAATTCTCCTTTTTCGTTTGTTTTAGTTTCAGTAAAAGTCGTTTTATTAATTACATCTACATTTTGTAATAAAAAATGATCTGACATTACTTTTCCTCTAAGCAATTTATGGGTTTGTGCAAATGTAAACTGAGTTAAAAAGACAAATAAGAATAAGAGCAATATTGATTTCATCGGAATTTAGATTTACAAATAAAATTACTTCATTTGCTCAAAAATTATTCAGGATTTAAGGTAAATTTTTGTTAATTAACTCTCGATTTGATTAAATACTGTTTGCAACAATGAACCCACTGGTCCAGGCATTTTGAAAATTAAAACCACCTGTTATGGCATCGATATTGACTATTTCTCCGGCAAAATATAAATTTTCATGAAGTTTACTTTCCATGGTTTTGAAATTGACTTCTTTTAAATCAATTCCGCCAGCCGTGACAAATTCCTCTTTAAAAGTGCTTTTCCCATTCACTTGAAAAGTAGAGTTGGTCAATTGTTTGGCTAAATTCTGAATTTGTGTTTTAGATAAATCAGCCCATTTTGTTTCATTAGCAATACCAGAAGCTAAGACTAAACTCTCCCAAAGTCGGTTAGTTAATTCAAAAGGAGATTTTTTAGCAACTGTTTTTTTAGGTTGTTCTTGTTTTAATTTTTTCAGAATTTGTTCAGCTTCTTCGGTATCTATATCATTTAACCAATTGACGAAAATGGTAAATTGGTAATTTTTATCATGTAAAATGCGCGCTCCCCAAGCCGAAAGTTTTAAGATAGCCGGGCCACTCATTCCCCAGTGGGTAATTAATAAAGGCCCTGAGGAACTAAGTTTTGTGTCTTTTATTTTTACCGAAACCTGTGCCGAAACACCTGGTAATTCTTTAATACGAGTGTCTTTGATATTAAAAGTAAATAAGGAAGGAACCGGACTTACAATAGCATGACCTTGTTGTTGTAACATTTCCCAAATCTTAGGATTACTTCCCGTAGCCATCACTAATTTTTCAGCCAAATAACTTTCGTTTTGGGTTTCTATTTTCCAAAGATTATCTTTTTTAAAAATTGACTGAACAGATTGTCCTGTAAGTACAGCAATTCCCAGTTTTTTAGTTGCTTTTAAAAAACAATCAATAATGGTTTGTGAAGAATTAGAAATTGGAAACATCCTGCCGTCGTCTTCAATTTTGAGTTCTACTCCGTGTTTTTCAAACCATTCGATAGTATCTCCCGAGCAAAATTGATGAAAAGGACCTCTCAGTTCTTTTTCACCTCTTGGATAAAATTTCACTAATTCGTTAGGTTCAAAACAGGCGTGGGTTACATTGCAACGACCTCCGCCAGAGATACGAACTTTTTGCAATACTTCGGCTCCTCGTTCCAAGATAGCTACTTTTAATTTGGGATTTTTTTCAACGATATTAATAGCTGTAAAAAATCCTGCCGCGCCACCGCCTACAATTATTATGTCAAAATTTTGATTCATATTCTATCGGGAAAATCGGAGATGATTCCGTTTACATTAAAGGATTTCATTTGTTTGATGTCTTCAGGCTCATTAACAGTCCAAGGGTAAACTTCAAAACCAGCTTCCTGCATTTTTTGTGTTGCTTCAATAGTCAATAAATGGAAATAGGGGTGTATTGATTTGGCATGAATACTTTGCGCGAAAGAAAAAGCTAATTCTAAATCACTTTCCGTCAATACACCAATTCTAATATTTTGATTCAAAAAATGTACTTGTCGCAATGCATTCCAGTCAAAGCTGGAAATGATAAACTGGCTGTAGTTCCACTTTTTTTCTTCGATATATTTTTCAATCAAATGCACTACTTTTTTTGTAGCCTCAAAAGATTTGATTTCAATATTGACTTCGCATCTTTGATTAATGAGATTTAAAACCTGAGACAAGGTTGGGATTTGGTATTTTTTCTCAATTCGTAATCGTTTTATTTGCGGAAGCGTAAGTTCTTTTATTAAACCCGTTTTGTTGGTAACCCGGTCGACAGTTTCATCATGGATAACAATAATTTCGTTGTCAGCGCTCAGGTGTACGTCAAGTTCAATTCGGTCAACATGTAAATCAATAGCTTTTTGAAAACTTCTTAAGGTGTTTTCAGGTTCATAACCTTTAGCGCCACGATGCCCTATTTTAAGCATAAGTTGTATTTTTTACAAAGATAGTAAATAGGAAAACTTAGGATTATGCTAACTCTAAAATTAAAGCTGATTTTCCTTCAATACTGATAGGTTCGTCCAATTTAAAAATGAGATTGGTTAAAATCTCTTTTCCGATGGTGTGATTTTTTATATTTTCTTTGAATCGGTTTGTGCTGAGCTCTTGATTTTCAGGGTGGTTGTTGATGATAACCATTACAGTTTTATCACTGTTGTATCTAAAATAAACATATACATTGTTTTCAGGAATATAATGGGTTGTTTTTCCAAAGTGTATAGCTACATTAGTTTTTCGCCAGTTAAATAATTTAGATGTGAAATCAAAATAGGCATTTTGGCATTCGCTGCGGCTTTCGGGTTTAAAAGCATTGTTTTTATCTGTAACCCAACCACCAGGGAAATCTCTTCTAATGTCGGCATCACCTAAGCTTTGATCTCCTGTCATACCAATTTCGGAACCATAATACAATTGAGGTATTCCACGCATCGTTGCTAAGATGCTCATGGCCATTTTGTATTTTCGGATGTCATTGTTGTAATTATGATTGAGTCTTCTGGTGTCGTGATTTTCAGCAAAAATCAATAAATTGTTGATGTTAGGAAATAAAAAATCTTTAGAAAGTAAATCGTAAATTTTAGTTATTCCCTGATCCCAGGTGTCATCATCTTCGTTAAAAACGGTTTGTAAAGCATCTGATAAGGCAAAATCCATTACGCTTGGTAAATTAGAGTTAAAGTTTTGGATTTTAGCTATAGCACTGTCTTTTTGCCAATAGGAAAGTAAACTTTGATTACGCATCGTAATTTCACCTACAAGGTTGAAATTTGGATATTCATCAGTTATGGCTTTGGTCCATTTAGCAATATATTCAGGTTCTGAGTAATTGTAGGTGTCCACTCTAAAACCATCTAAATTAGCATATTCAATCCACCAAATCGCATTTTGACACAGATAGTTAAATACAAGAGGATTGGTTATGTTTAAATCGGGCATAGTGGGAACAAACCAGCCATTAAGGCAAATCATTCGGTCTATTTTTGAAGTGTTCACATCACTTACAGTACTTCTTTTGTGATTCGTTTCGGTGTAATTCTCAAATCGGTGAATCCAGTCGGTTGTAGGGGAATCTTTTACCATCCAATGTTCAATTCCCCAATGATTAGTAACATAATCCATGATGATCTTAAGTCCGTATTGATGAGCTTTTTCTACTAATCGGAGATAATCTTCATTGGTACCATATCGTGGATCAATTTTATATACGTCTGATTGTGCATAGCCGTGATAAGAGTATTGAGCATCGTTATCCTCACAAAGAGGGGTACTCCAAATAGCTGTGGCTCCCAGAGATTTTATATAATGTAGCTGTTGAATTATGCCTTCAATGTCTCCACCATGACGGCC
>JALRGZ010000156.1 GCA_023253295.1 Flavobacterium sp. | reverse complement strand
GTCGTTTATCATTTAATAGCTTACCGTAAAAAAACGGTAAAAGAAAATCTAAAAATAGCACTACCACATTTAAGTGACCAAGAACGCTTACAAATTGAAAGAAAATTTTACCATCATTTTTGTGACCTATTTATGGAAATGGTCAAAACCATGACTATTTCTCCCGAAGAGATGCAAAAAAGATTTAAAATTACTAATCTGGATTTACTTAAAGAATTTGAAGCTAAAAACCGAAGTATTATGGTTTTAGCCTCTCATTATGCAAGCTGGGAATGGTTAATAGCTATCAATCTTAAATCATCCTATCAAGGTGTGGGCGTTTATAAAAAAATTGCAAACCGTTATTTTGATAAACTCATTAAAGACATTCGTTCCGAATGCAAAACGGAATTAGTATCAACAGACAGAACCATTCCTTTAATGGCTAACAATCAAAGAAAAGGTATCTTGTCTTTGTATGGATTGATTAGTGACCAATCGCCAAAAACGAAACAAATTGCTCATTGGGAAAACTTTATGGGAATTGAAAGCCCGGTACACATTGGTCCTGAATTATTATCTAAAAAATACAATCTTAATGTGGTTTTTGCCAAGGTGCAAAAAATAAAGAGAGGCTATTATGAAGCTACTTTGATTCCAATTACTGACGATCCTAAATCACTTCCTAATTACGAAATCATCCATCGCTACATAAAAGAGGTTGAAAAACAAATTTATGAAGCTCCTGAATATTATTTCTGGACACATAAAAGATGGAAACACAAACGAAAAGAAAACAAAAAAGCTTAGTTGTTTAACTAAGCTTTTTTTTATGATAAAATGACAGATTGAGGATTTACAAATCAAACCCTACCGAAAACAGCCAAACTCTGTTTTGAGCTTTTTGGTCATCATATAAATCTCCCATTCCTAAATGGTATCTTACACCTAAACTAATTCCTGAATCGGTTTTGATACCCGCTCCAAAATTCATTCCCCAATCAAAACTATCCGGATCATATTCTTGCGTACTACTAAATAAACCATCATACAATTCTTTGTGAGTAATGGCTAATCCTATTTGAGGTCCTACTTCTAAAAAAAAGTTTTGAGAAGGATAAGCTTTAAACATTACAGGCAAATTAATGTAATTTAATTTTTGAGTAAACTTACCTGAACTATTCTTTATTTCATAACCTTGTTGTGAAAACAGCAACTCAGGTTGGATAGAAAACGCTTCACTAAGAAATGATTCAGCATAGATTCCCACATGAAATCCATTACGCTGATCGGTTTCTCCATCACCATCAAAACTAACAGAAGCTAAATTATATCCTCCTTTAATTCCTCCATGTGATTGATGTGAAGAACTTTCTTGTGCTTTTATAGTTGTAACTAAACTTAGTAACAATCCCATTAAATATACTTTTCTCATTTTTTCATCTTAAAATTATTTTCCGCCATACCCTTTAAGATCGGCTATACAATCGGCATCTAATTGGGGGATGGAACCTCCTAATAAATTACTTCCGGATTCAGCTTCCCAATACATCAAACAATTTGAATTTGAACAATGTCTTTCGTGATCCTTATCCTCATGCGGAGTTTGCATAGGAGTTCCACTATTGGTTAAACCTAAAATATGACCAAACTCATGTTCCATAACTGTAGATTCTAAAACAACAGTGCTTGGTTTATTAATACCGGTACTTAGTTTTCTAACTGTATTCTCATAAATCACAAAAGACGTATTTCTATAAGCTGTACCTAAAATTACTGAAGTACTGGTGTCTTTAGAAGATTTAGCATCTGCAAAAAAAGCCCAGACTGCAATTTGATTTCCATCATTATAAAAAATTCTGTTTGCATCCTCAATTGAACTAATTTGCGAATCGGTATAACTTACATTACCAGGAGATGGAATTGATCTTTGTTCAATAGTAATTCCACCTGACTTATTGATACGACTTTCTAAAAAAGAAACAAAATTACTAATTGCTGTTGGGGTAGGTTGATATCCTTCAACATAAACAATCTCTATAATCATACTATCAAATTTATCTTCTGATAATAAATCATGTGCTGAAGTTCCTAATGATTTTTTGTTACCTGCCTTATTATTTCCATTATTATCATTAGTCGAACAAGACGTTAATAACAAAAAACTAACAGTAATTACAGCAATTATTTTTTTCATTCCCTAAGCTTTAAAACTACTTTTTCTGCAAAATAGAAATTTTAAATTAATTATAGATAAAACTGTACTTTTAAATTTGTTTCAAAACCAATGTCATTGCACTATTTGTAGTACTTTGCAGTGTAATTGTTGAAGTTGTAAAGCTACTAACTTTCCACTTATTATTAAATAAATTAAAGTTAGTACTACCTGTAAAAACAAATTCTAAATATACATTGGTATCAGATGTCACCGAATAAGTTCCAGTTGCAAAAGTAGTCAATGTATTCATGGATTTAATTTTCCAATCATTAGCAAAATCAATAGTATAACCTACATAATTACTAGCCGAGTCTACACCTGCATTAATAAACGAATTCACTTTAAACGTTCCATTAACTAAAACAGTCTCTAACTTTTCTTTATTTTCGGCAGCCACTTCCATTTTCGACTCAATTTCTAAAGCCGCATTCACAGTCGATTTAAACTCTGTATCGCTATTCACTTCTTCAGTTGTACCATCAGTAAGTGTAACTGTTACAGGATATTTCACTGAAAAATATTCTGTACTACTCATATTACTCATATAAGTATACAATTGTTGCTCCGAAGTTATTACAACACTATCTGTTTCTTGTAAACTCGAATCATAAGTTAATATTGTAATAGGGAAATGAATATTTAATGTAGATATAGCATCTTTACCATCATCTTCGGTATCTTCACAATTTTCAACAATGGCATTATATTGCGATTGACTAGTTACTGTAACTTCAGTATAATCACTCATTTTAATAGTGACAGGAAACTGAATTTCTACAGTATCTTCATCGTTGTTAAATTCTCCAAAAATTGAAATTGCCTGTTCAAAATTCAACTGACTTACAAAATAAATTTCAACTCCATTTACTTTAGCTACATAAGGGAATTTTATAGAAGAACAAGATGAACCATCTATAGCATCATCAGATGAACCATCATACATAGACACTCTTTTTAAATTCGTTGCCATGGATGAATTGGCAGTATTAGGATTTTCGCCTTGAACATCGTCAACTTCGCTTTGGCATGATGTTAAACTAAAAATACTCATCAATGCAATTCCGGTAATCAATTTTAATGTTTTCATAACTTACAAATTTAATATTTTCTAATAGTTTATAATGACGATTTATTCGCATTTCTATAAGTAAGACAACCATCAAAAAAAATTCCCTACCCTAAAAAATAAAATTTTTCGATTATTCCAAAAACAAACTAAATATCAAACACTTACAATGATAAAAAAAATTACATAGCGGATAAAGGATAAAATTTTGAAAAAAATAATCTATTTTTACCATAACCAAAAACCAATCCTACTAGAATGCCTGAGAAAAAAAATAGCCTTTGTGAAGAATCCTTTTTTAGTGATTTTTACATCAAAACGATTCAATCGGCTACTAATTTTGCCTATTATAAATCGGGAGATAGTGATACTGCATTAGATTTAGTCCAGGAAGCTTTTGCCAAAATTTGGGAAAACTGTTCTCAAATTGATTATACCAAAGTCAAAACCTATTTATTCACTACGGTAAATAATTTATTTCTCAATTCGGTTAAACATCAAAAAGTAGTTTTGGCTTTCGCCAAAGACACTCCGCCTCTGGATAAAACCAATCAAAGTCCCGAATACCTTTTAGAAGAAGAAGAATTCAAAATAAAATTGCAAAATGCAATTGCATCCTTAAGCGAAGCTCAAAGAGAAGTTTTTTTAATGAATCGAATTGACGGAAAAAAATACCGTGAAATTGCCGATATATTGGGTATTAGTCAAAAAGCAGTCGAAAAAAGAATGTCAGGAGCTTTAAAAACCCTGAAAGAACAAATAGAAAATATTTAATCCATTGAATAGTAGGGTAAAAAACGATTCAGTTGTCTTATCACTATAGCGAGAACCAATGAAAAAGGAAAAAGAAATATTAAAATGGCTTGATGGCGAACTTTCCGGTAAAGAAATCGAGGATTTAAAACAATCTGAAGATTTTGATACAATAAAGAAAATTGCGCATTATGCATCCTATATTGATACACCAAAAATAGATGCACAGGAAGCTTTAGCTGCATTTAAAAACAGAAATATTATTAAAAAGAAAACTAAAGTACGTCCATTGTATTTAAGTACAATATTTAAAGTAGCAGCTGTTTTTGTAGTATTATTAACTTCGGCTTATTTCTTATTTTTCAATAGCAATCAATCTTTTGAAACCGGAATAGCCCAAACCCAAACCTTTAAACTCCCTGATAATTCCGAGGTTTTATTAAATGCATCTTCTAAAATTACTTTCAACGAAAGAAATTGGGACAAACAAAGAGCTTTAACACTGGAAGGTGAAGCTTATTTTCAGGTACAAAAAGGAAAAACTTTCAGCGTAGAATCTGCTGATGGGGTGGTAAAAGTTTTAGGAACCCATTTTGATGTAAAACAGCGTAAAAACTATTATGAAGTGAGTTGTTATGAAGGTTTAGTAAGTGTAACTTATAAAAACAACACGATAAAATTACCTCCCGGAAAAACTTTCAGAGTAGTTAACAATACGATTGAAAAAGCAGATGATTTTGTAGACGAAACTCCTTCCTGGTTAACAAAAGAATCCAGCTTTAACCGAATTCCTTTAAATCTGGTTTTAGCTGAATTAGAACGTCAATACGATATAAAAATTGAAACAAAGAATATCGAAACTTCAAAACTATTTACAGGAAGTTTTACGCATAATAATTTAAAATTAGCATTGGAATCCATTACAATTCCATTACAATTAAGTTTTACAATAAAAGATAAAACCGTTACATTGTATTAAATATGAAGTTCAATAAATATGCTTTTTATTTATTAGTATTCGTTGGGAGTATTTGTACTGCACAAACAAACAGTAACAAAACTCCTTTAACTGCTTTTATAAAATCTCTTGAACAACAATTTAATATTAAATTCTCTTATGCTGTTGAAGATATTGCAACAATTAGCATTGAAAAACCTTCTAAAACATTAAATCTTCAGCAAACTATTGATTATTTAAACGCTAAAGTTCCCCTAAATTTTAAAGCTCTTGATAACCGGTATATCACTGTTTCTGCATCAGATAAAACCACTAATATTTCCGGAACAGTATATGCAGAAGATACTAAAAGCGTACTTTCCGGAGCTTTTATCCGAAGTAATAATTCCAAATGGACTACCAGTTCTCAAAACGGAATTTTCAATTTAGAAAACATCCCTTTGGAAACTACAATTATAATTTCTTTTATTGGTTATGAAAGTAAAATACTGTCTGCAAAAGATTTTTTTGCTGCAGCAAATAACAATCTGAATATTAATTTAAAACCTTCTAAAGAAGAGTTAAACGCAATTATTATCCCTGTTTTTCTAACCTCCGGTTTACAAAAAGCAACTGACGGAAGTACCATTTTAAACACCAAAAAATTCGGAATTCTTCCCGGACTTACTGAACCTGATGTTTTACAATCTGTTCAAAGCTTACCGGGAGTTGAAAGTACTAATGAAAGTGTTGCCAATATTAATGTTCGTGGTGGAACAAACGACCAAAATTTAATCCTTTGGGACAATATCAAAATGTATCATTCAGGGCATTTTTTCGGATTAATTTCTGCCTATAATCCTTATTTAACGAATAAAATTGTAGTAACTAAAAATGGTACTAGTGCCGAATTTAGCGATGGTGTTTCCAGTATGATTAACATGAGTACCAATAACACAATCAAAAAAAATATTTCAGGTGGCGGTGGAATTAACCTGATCAGCGGAGATGTTTTTGTTGAAATTCCTTTGAGCAAAAATCTCCAAATAGATCTTTCTGCCCGTCATTCCATTACTGATTTTATCAACACTCCTACATATTCGAATTATTATAAAAAGAGTTTTCAGGATACAGAAATCAACAATGACAACTCGGATAAAAATACTAATTCTGATTTTTATTTTTATGATTATACTGCAAAAATACTTTTTGATCTTAACAAAAAACATCAATTTAGAGCTAATCTTATCGGAATTACCAATGAATTAAATTATTCCGAAAATTACAATTCAGATGACAGTAAATCAAAAGCAAGTTCACTTTCGCAAAAAAACATTGGATTAGGCGGAAGTTGGAACGCAAAGTGGACTAATCAATTAAGCACTGAATTGAACAGTTATTATTCGAGATACAATATAGATTCCCGAGATTATCGCATTGCAACCGATCAGCTTTTAACTGAAGGTAATGAAGTAATTGAAACCGGAACCAAATTCAATTTACATTATTCATTCACGGATAATCTTAAACTTTTGGCAGGTTACCAAATCAATGAAACCGGAATGCTCAATCAAACCCGTGTAAGTTCTCCATTGTATTCCAGTACAAAAAAGAATGTTTTACTTAATCATGCTGTATTTACTGAAACAGAATTTCACAAAAACAAAACCTATTTAAGATTAGGACTTCGATTGAATTATTTCCAAAAATTTCAAAAATTCCTATTGGAACCCAGAATCAATTTTCGACAAGAACTTTCTAACCAATTGGCAGTTAAATTAGAGGGCGAATTTAAAAATCAAAGTTCCACTCAAATCATTGATTTTGAAGATGATTTTCTTGGGGTAGAAAAAAGACGTTGGCAATTAGTTAATAATAATAACATACCAATCGCTAAAAGCAAACAAGCTTCATTAGGACTGGATTTTCATCAAAACAATTGGAACATTGACCTAACCGGTTTTTATAAGTTTGTAGATGGAATTACAGCTTCTAACCAAGGTTTTTATAATAATTTCCAATACAAAAATGCTCATGGAAATTATACTGATAAAGGAGTTGAATTTCTGATTAATAAAACTACTAAAAATTACAGCGCTTGGTTAAGCTATACTTTCAGCCAAAACAATTATTATTTTGGCAGTTTTACCCCTACTACGTTCCCTAATAATGTAGATATTCGACATTCTGTAACACTAGGTGTTAATTATAAAATTTTAGATAATTTAAAAATTTCAATTGGAGGAATTTGGCACAACGGAATTCCCTATACCCAACCCGTTGAAGGAAACGAAACAGTTCAAAACGGCAACCGTTACTTCGTAAACTATGATATTCCTAACAGTTTAAACCTAGATAATTTCCTAAGATTAGATACTTCATTTAGTTATAATTTTGATTTCAATTCCAATACAAAAGCCACTTTACGGGCTGGAATTATCAATATTACAAACGAAAAAAACAACATTAATCGCTATTATAAAGTAGATCCAAATGACAATACCAAAGCCATTCTGGTAAATAACAAATCACTTGAACTTACTCCAAATATCAGTTTTAGAGTTAATTTTTAATTATATTTCAGAAAATTTTTACAAAAAATTAAGCTATATTTGAGAATAGGAATCTTATTCCAAAATAAAACTTTAACCAACTTAATTTTTCATTATGGGCATTTTTGCATTTTTCCCGATTTTAGTAGCATTTTGTTACTTTGCTTTAATATTAGTAATTATTAATTTTATCTATAAATGGGCAAATAAATTTCTGATTTTGAAACAGGAACACAATGATTTATTGAGAGAAATTATCAAAAAAATGGATCGTAAGTAGATTCGAATATTTTTTAATACTGACTTATAATAAAAAATCAGTATTTTAGTTCAAATTATAAAAAATAAAATTATGAACAAGAACACTGATTTAGGTTTGCTCATCCTTCGCATTGCTGTGGGAGGATTAATGTTATTACATGGAATTGCTAAAATTGGAAATACTTCTTTTATAGGAGGTATGCTTGAAGAAAAAGGACTTCCTTATATAATGTCTTATGGAGTTTATATTACTGAAATTATTGCTCCTTTATTAATCATTGCAGGTTTTAGAACCCGATTATCTTCTGTTGCCTATGTTTTTGGAGCTCTATTTGCTTTATTTTTAGTACATAGTGGGCAAATTTTCTCTCTTAACGAAACTGGCGGCTGGGAATTAGAATTATTAGGCATGTATATTTCCGGAGCTTTATGCCTGTTTTTTACTGGAGGTGGAAAATTAGCTGTTTCATCCTCTAATCAATGGGATTAATCATAAAAAAGCCCTTTCAAAATCAATTGAAAGGGCTTTGAAATTATTAGAAAAGCTATTAAATTCCTGCAACAGCTTTGATCTCGTCAATAATTCTTAAGGCTAAAGCATCCGCCTGTGATTGCAAGGGAGCTTCTGTATAAATACGAATGATTGGTTCTGTATTTGATTTTCTTAAATGAACCCATTCGTTAGCAAAATCAATTTTCACTCCGTCAATAGTAGAAATATCTTCATTTTTGTATTTCTCTGTCATATCTACTAAAATAGCGTCAACATCGATTTGAGGAGTTAATTCAATTTTGTTTTTGCTCATATAATACTCAGGATAAGAAGCACGCAAAGCAGAAACACTCATGTTCTTATTTGCTAAATACGTTAAAAACAAAGCCACTCCCACCAAACTATCTCTTCCATAATGTGACTCAGGATAGATGATTCCGCCATTTCCTTCTCCTCCAATAATGGCATTGTTTTTCTTCATTAACTCTACCACATTCACCTCTCCTACCGCACTTGCCTCATAATTTCCGTTGTGAGCATTAGTAACATCGCGTAAAGCACGTGAAGAGGACATATTAGAAACTGTATTTCCCGGAGTTTTACTTAAAACGTAATCTGCAACAGCTACTAAAGTATATTCTTCACCAAACATTTCTCCGTCCTCACTAATAAAAGCCAAACGGTCCACATCCGGGTCTACAACAATTCCAAGATGCGCTTTTTCTTCGACTACTAATTCGCAAATATCTTTCAAATGTTCTTTTAATGGTTCCGGATTGTGTGGAAAATGTCCGTTTGGATCGCAATATAATTTCACCACTTCCACCCCCATTAATTCTAACAATTTTGGAATAATCACTCCTCCTGAAGAATTTACTCCATCAACCACTACTTTGAATTTAGCTGATTTTACAGCTTCAACATCTACTAATGGTAAGTTCAATACTTCATCAATATGGATATCCATGTAAGCATCGTTTTCAATTACTTCACCTAAACTATCTACATCAGCAAATTCAAAAGCTTCAGCTTCTGCAATAGTAAGAATTTTTTCTCCCTCTACACCATTTAAAAACTCACCTTTATCATTTAACAATTTCAAAGCATTCCATTGTTTTGGATTGTGAGAAGCTGTCAAAATAATACCTCCATCAGCACTTTCCAAAGGAACAGCGACTTCAACAGTAGGAGTTGTTGACAAACCTAAATCAATAACATCGATACCTAATCCAATTAAAGTATTCACAACTAAATTATGAATCATTGGTCCAGAAATTCTGGCATCACGACCTACAACCACCTTTAGATTTTTATTATCTTTCCCATAGGTGTTTTTCAACCAAGTTCCATATGCCGAAGCAAATTTCACTGCATCTACCGGAGTAAGATTATCTCCCACTTGTCCTCCAATAGTCCCACGGATTCCTGATATTGATTTTATTAATGTCATTATCTGTTATTTAAATTTTTAAGTAAATTAAAGTAAATTGGACACAAATATAATAATTGACAACTTATAAAAGTCATTTAGATTTTATATTTTAGACGAATGAATTTCTTAGCACATATCTATCTTTCCGGAGACAATGAATTTGTAAAAATTGGCAATTTCATGGCCGACGGTATTCGGGGGAAACAATTTGAAAAGTACCCTGCCGAAATTCAAAAAGGCATCTTACTACACCGGGCAATTGATACGTTTACAGATACTCACCCTATTTTTAGAGAAAGTACAAA
Organism: Flavobacterium sp.; assembly: GCA_023253295.1. Classification (GTDB taxonomy): domain Bacteria; phylum Bacteroidota; class Bacteroidia; order Flavobacteriales; family Flavobacteriaceae; genus Flavobacterium. The sequence goes on along the minus strand of JALRGZ010000156.1, from coordinate 570 downwards.
ACGACTTCATGGACGCTATCATCATTATGCAGGAGTGATTGTCGATATTTTTTACGATCATTTTTTGGCAAAAAACTGGAATAATTATTCTAATATAAATCTGGACGAATATGTAGCTGTTTTTTACCAATCCATGCACACTCATTATGATTTATTAAGTGAAAAAGCACAAAATATTTTACCCTATATGGAAAGGCAAAATTGGCTTTCAAGTTATCAAACTATTGAAGGAATCCATCAAATATTAACGCAAATGGATCGCCGAACTAAAAACAACTAGAAGAACAAATACATCTATTACAACAGATGCATATTCATTAGCACAAGAATCAGCAGACCCAATTGCTGCTGAAGGTGCAATTGCTGCTGTTGCAGATACAACTGCTGCTGTAAGCTTTAGTAGAGTTGATTGGTTAGATTAATTTATAATAACCATTACATACTTCTAAAAAAGTAATTTTTAAACCCTCCTTTAAGGAGGGTTTTTTTATATTTAAAAATGCGTAACACGATTTTATTTAGACATAGTTCTGTAATATTTATTACTGCTATACTTTTGACTTATTTCCT
>JALRGZ010000125.1 GCA_023253295.1 Flavobacterium sp. | reverse complement strand
AATACCAAAAGACTTTACTTCCATTCGTAATGCTTCGGTAATTAATTCCAAAGCACCTTTAGAAGCCGAATACACACTTCTGTATGGCAATCCCATATAGCCAGCAATTGAAGTCACATTGATAATTAAACCTGATTTTTGTTGACGCATTTGAGGTAAAACCGCTTTCATCACTTCGATAGGTCCAAAAAAATTAGTTTCAAAATTATTCTTGATTTCCGAAATTGGAATTTCTTCCAAAGGTCCAGTTATCCCTACACCTGCATTATTAATTAAGACATCTAATCTTCCAGTTGTTGTAATAATTGTATCAACAGCTGTACGAATAGAATTTGCATCTCTAACATCCAGTGCTACTAATGGAAACACTGAATTCAAAACGGTATCCGGATTTCTGCTGGTTCCATACACTACAAAACCTTTATGATGCAAAAATTCACCAATAGATTTTCCTATTCCTGAAGAACCTCCAGTAATCAATACTACTTTACTCATTTTTTATACGGTTTATTATTTGTAGTTTATTGTTTAAAGTTCAAAGTTTAGGATTTCAAGGTTACACTTATAACCACCAACTCCTAGCAACAAACTCAAAACATCCATAAGGGCCAAAAATAAAAAAATCCTCCCGAAGGAAGACTACTTTTGTATTAATTCTGAAAAATTGATAATCGAAAACCGATTAGATAAAATAAAAAATGGCAAGCGACCTACATCGCACCGCTCAACCGCGTACCCTTGCTATGTTCCCATCCTGGGGGAGTCTGCAGGAGCTGGTCGTGTAGGACTTGCCGGTGCAAATATACAATCTTTTTATATTTTTGCAAGCCTTTTTGCAGGCTGAAAATAACATTGTATATTAGAACCATTAAAAAATTAAGCATGAAAAAATATAACTTACTATCTTTCATTTTATTAGGAACAGTACTTTCTAATTGTGGAGATACAAAAAATAGAGAAAATACAATATTTAATTTTGATTCTTCTAAAATTTCAGCACAATATCAGCCTCAAGAGACACTTGATTTGAATATTTTAAACCCAAAATCAAAAGTTGTAGACAGTATTGTTTACTACATCAACGATGAAAAAGTAAAAACAGTTAAAGGTCTTGAAAAACTTTCTTTCGGATTAAAAGATCAAAAATTAGGTTATCAAAACATCAAGGCCTTAGTCTATTTTGAAGGTGAAAATGCAGAAACTTCTACCCGAATTGAAGTAGTTTCAAATGTAACCCCTAAACTTTTAAAATATACTATTGTAAACACTTATCCTCATGATGTAAAATCTTTCACTGAAGGCTTAGAATTCTATAAAGATACTTTATACGAAAGCACAGGTTCCGGAAGTTCTGGCTCCGGAATTAAATGCACCTCCTATTTAAGAAAATACGATTATAAAACTGGAAAAGTATTCCAACAAATTGATTTAGAAACGGCCTATTTTGGAGAAGGAATTACTTTTATTAATGGAAAATTATTTCAATTAACTTGGCAAGACAAAAAAGGATTCATTTACAATGCCAATACTTTAAAACTGGAAAAAACTTTTGCTTTTACTAAAAATATAGAAGGTTGGGGAATGACGCATGATGACAAATACATCTATCAATCAGACGGAACTGAAAAAATTTGGAAGATGGATCCTGATACCAAAAAAATGGTTGATTATATCAATGTCTATTCGGGTAATTCTAAAATTAAATCTGTAAATGAATTAGAACTTATTGATGGAAAATTCTATGCTAACATTTGGCAAAAAGACGCCATTGCAGTTGTAAATCCTGTTTCTGGTTCAGTTGAAGGAATTATTGACTTGTCTGGCTTACGCAAATTAATCAATGTTACTCCAGAAGATGTTTTGAACGGAATCGCTTATAACCCTAAAAACAAAACCATTTTTGTAACTGGTAAAAACTGGGATAAAATGTTTGAAATAAAAGTATCAGAATAATAAACCGATTACACTGAATATAAAAAAAGAGGAGTTAAAAACTCCTCTTTTTTTATATTCTTAAATCCTGAAAATTATTTCAATTCAAAACTTGATTTAGAAACCAATTCTCCTTTGTCAAATACATTTACAAAATAAGTCCCCTTTTCAAAATCTTTTCCAGGTAAGTTTTCAGAAACCTGAACTGTTTTGTTTTCATATTTTACAGTACTAGTAAAACTATAAGTCAAACTCACATCATCAAAACTCACTGTTTTCTTTTCTCCTAAAACATTGTTTTTACTATCAATTACTTGCACATAATAGGTCTTATCTCCTGATTTAGCAATCTGATTTCCTGCAATAGTAAAACTTATTTTAAGCATATTTGTTCTTCTGGCTTTTTCAGTTTCAATTTCTTTTCCTGAACTTCTCACTTTGTAAGCTGAACTCTGAATATTCAAAACCGTTAATTTAGCCCCTTTTTCGACTACTTTAGCTAATTCATCATTCTGACCTACCAACGCTTCATTATATTTTTTAGACTCATTCAAAACCACAGCTGTACTATCACGTTGTGCTTTTACAACAGTATTTTCATTTTTCAAACCTTCATTTTCAGCCATTAAAGCTTTCAATTTATTTTGCAAAAGATTCATTTTCGTTTTAAAAGCCGATAAATCACCTTTAGATTTTTTAACTTCAGCCATCAAACTTACAACTTTATCACGCTCTTGAATCAATTCGTCAGACATAGAAGTGTTTTCAGCAATTGCAGCATCATAAGTCGATTTTAACTCTTCTAAATCTTTTAAAACCGATTCTTTTTCGCTTACAGTTGTATTCAATACCGTTTGAACTTTTTCAGTATCAGAAGACAATTTGAATATATAAACCAAACTACCCACTAATAAAACTGCCAATACAGCAATAACTGCCTTAAGACTTGAACTACTTTGCTTGTTTTCCATTTTTTAACGTTTTTTCATTTTTAATAATTCCAAATTTAACAATATAATTTTAACATATAACGTCCGTAAAGAATTTATATTATTTTTGTAGAAAAAATTTTCTACGCCCATGGACAAATTTCTACCCTTTACAATTCATGATCTTGCCAAAGTAACGAACCATAGAAGTGGAGAAATCAAATTTGGAGAAAAAATGCTAACAGTTCCTGTAGGCGCTAACCCAATTTCTTACATTAAAAATACCGATGCCAAATATGTCTTATTAGGTATTCCTGAAGACATAGGAATTAGAGCTAATTTTGGCAGACCCGGAGCAGCATCAGCCTGGAATGAAGCTATTAAAAGCATTGCTAACATTCAGCACAATCGTTTTTGTAAAGGAAACCAAATTGTTGTTTTAGGACAAATTAATGTAGAAGAAGAAATGGCTGAAGTGGAAAATTTAGATTTTCACAATATAGACGATCGGGTAAAACTAAGTCAATTAGTTAAAAAAATAGACAAAGACGTTTCTCATATTATTTTTAGTATTGTTAAACTAGGGAAAATTCCAATCATCATTGGGGGCGGACACAATAATTCATACGGAAATATTAAAGGTACCGCTCTTGCAAAAGGCAAACCTATTAACGCTATAAACTTCGATGCGCATTCAGATTTTAGAATTTTAGAAGGTCGTCATAGTGGAAATGGTTTTTCATATGCCTATGAAGAAGGCTTTTTAAAAAAATATTTCGTATTCGGTCTACACGAAAATTACACCTCTAAAAGCGTCCTAGATATCATAAAAAAAACGGAAGACAGAGTTCGTTTTAACACCTACGACAGCATCAATATCAGAAAAGAGAAAAACTTCTCTCAAGAAATGATCACTGCATTAGAATTCATTAAAACGGATTCTTTTGGAATTGAAGTTGACCTTGATGCTATTCCTAACATTGCCAGTAGCGCTATGACTTTAAGTGGTTTTTCAGTAGAAGAATTACGTCAATTTGTATCCTTTTTTGCTAAAAATAAAAACGCCTCTTATTTGCACATTTGCGAAGGCGCACCTGATCTGGACGTAGACAAAAACAACCACTTAATTGGAAAATTAATTGGTTATTTGGTAACTGATTTTATAAAATCGAATTCGAATAAAAACATCATTTAAATAAAAAGCCGGACAACTAATTATTTTATTGACACGGGAATACTCACGAAAAACAAGCATCCGAAATAATAATACTATCTTTGCAGCACTTATCACTGTAACACTTACAGGATAATTAATTTCACACTTATGTTATTCGAAGAATTATCACTTTCAAAAAGTATTCAAAAAGCTGTATTTGAAGAAGGTTATACTAACCCCACTCCTATCCAGGAACAAGCTATTCCGCTAATCCTTGCAGGAAACGACTTAATAGGTTGTGCACAAACAGGTACCGGAAAAACAGCTGCATTTGCTATTCCTATCATACATCAACTACATCGAATTGTAGGCTCCTCTAAAAAGCCTAAAAAAATAAGAGCTTTAGTAGTTACACCAACCCGAGAACTTGCGGTTCAAATTGGTCAAAGTTTTGATACCTATGCCAAATATACCAATCTAACTCAGCTGACTATTTTTGGTGGAGTTTCGCAAAATCCTCAAGTCGATGAATTAAAAAGTGGTGTTGATATTTTGATTGCGACTCCTGGTAGATTATTAGATTTACACAAACAAGGATTTGTCGATTTAGACCATTTACACGCTTTGGTTTTAGACGAGGCTGACCAGATGTTAGACATGGGATTTGTAAACGATGTAAAGAAAATTGTAAAACTGACTCCTAAAAACAGACAGACTTTATTATTCTCTGCTACCATGCCTTTAGCAATTAGAGAATTAGCAGAGATGTTCTTAACCGATCCTGAAACAGTAACGGTTTCACCGGTTTCATCAACGGCTGAAAAAGTAGAACAACGCATTTATTTTGTAGAAAAAGGAGAAAAAAGAAACCTGCTTTACAATTTACTTCAAAATGACAATCTAACAGATGTATTGGTTTTTGCAAGAACTAAACATGGTGCCGACAATATTGTGAAAGCTTTACGCAAAAAAAATGTAGCTGCCGAAGCCATTCACGGAGACAAATCGCAAAATGCCAGACAACGTGTTTTAGACGCTTTCAAAAACAAAGAAATTGGCGTTCTTATCGCAACAGATATTGCTGCACGAGGAATCGATATTGACCAATTACCTTATGTTGTCAATTTTGATTTGCCTAATATTCCTGAAACTTATGTTCACCGAATTGGTAGAACAGGACGTGCCGGAAATGGCGGTATCGCTATCTCTTTTTGTAGTAAAGACGAGCACGGTTACTGGAAAGACATCCAAAGATTGATTAAAGTGGATGTAAAAATCATCACTGACCACCCTTATCCATGGCATTCCGGAAATCCTGGTACAGTGGATGCAAAACCAAAAACCAATAACAGAAGCGGTAAATCGAATAAATCAAGAAAATCCGATGTTTCTAAGAAAAATAAAAAACGCTGGTATTAATAGAAAATAACCTTAGTTAAATAAAAAACGTAAAATAGTAACTTTACTATTTTACGTTTTTTATTATAATTGAATATAAAATTTCAAAAATTAACTAAAGACAAAAAAATTAATCTTTCTGAACAGCGTGAAGTTTTCCAACAGACTTTGCTACTATTGTTGCAACAGTAGCATCACTTGTGATATTCACAACTGTTCTACACATATCTAAAGGTCTGTCAATAGCAAAAATAAGCGCTAATCCTGCTTCAGGAATCCCTGCTTGTCCTAGTACAATAACAAGCATTACCATTCCCGCACTTGGAACTGCCGCTGAGCCGATTGAAGCCAAAGTAGCTGTAACAACAATCATCAGTTGTGTAGTCAAATCCAACGGATGTGGAAGCATCGCCTGAGCAATAAAAATAGCTGCAACAGCTTGATACAAACTTGTTCCATCCATATTTACAGTTGCTCCCAAAGGCAATACAAAACTTGACACCTCCTCATCTACCCCTAAATTATCTGTTACACATTCCATAGTAACCGGAAGAGTTGCTGCACTTGAACTGGTAGAAAAAGCTAATAATTGAGCTGGTGCTATAGCTTTAAAAAACTGTATTGGATTTACCTTTGTAAAAACAACTAATAAAACAGGATAAAACACAAAAGCCATAATAAGTAAACCTAACAAAACAGTCAATCCATAAATCCCAAGGGCACCTAATGTAGAAAAACCTGGAATTTCAACCATTAATGCTGCCATTAATGCAAAAACACCATAAGGAGAAAACAACATAATAATATCAATCATTTTCAATATCACATCATTCATGCCTTTAAAAAAATCAACAACTGGTTTAGCTTTTTCTTCCTCGATTAATATCAGTCCTATTCCTATAAGCACTACAAAGAAAATAACTTGTAACATACTTGAATTATTCCCCATAGCTGTAAAAATATTATCCGGAACAATATCAACTAAGGGCTGTAAAGGACCACTTTCTTTTGCTTTTTGAGCCAATTCAATTTTTTGAGTAGCGTCGCCAGCAAAATTGGCTAACAAACTCTCTCTTGCTTCCTGATTAATAAAGCTACCTGGTTTTACAATATTTGCCAATAAAAGACCTAAACTAACAGCAAAAACAGTAGTACAGAGATAGAAGAATACAGTTCTTCCTCCTAATTTAGATAACTTAGAAATATCCTTTAAATCCGCTAAACCTACTATTAATGATACTACAATCAAAGGAACTGCTATCATCTTTAGCATATTAATGAACAATGTACCAAATGGTTTTATCCAATTAATAACCAATGTATTTTGGTCAAAATTTTTCATCAACAGACCAAAAAACAATCCGAAAAGAATTCCTAAGAGAATCTTCCAGTGTAGCGCAATTTTAATTTTCATAAAGTATTATTTATTAATTGAAAGTACAAAAAAACTCCTCAAGTACAACTAGAGGAGTCTGTATATCTTTCTTTATTTCAGCTATACTTTTTAACACATTAAAAGTATTTCAACCGAATTCAAAAGAATTATGTATTTTTTTTACCTCCACGGGGTAAAAATAATAAAAAATACCTAATATGCTATTTTGTATAAGTTTTATTTATCAAAGAAAAATCAGCCAAAACAATTGCTGCCATTGCTTCAACGATAGGCACTGCTCTCGGTACCACACATGGATCATGACGCCCTTTTCCTGTCATCTCTGTAATTTCACCTTTATTATTTAAGGAATCCTGTTTTTGCATAATGGTAGCCACTGGTTTAAAAGCCACTCTGAAATAAATATCCATTCCGTTGCTTATACCTCCTTGGATACCACCTGAAAGATTGGTTTTAGTAGTTCCGTCAGGATTGTATAAATCGTTATGTGCACTTCCTTTCATTTTAGAACCTTCAAAACCACTTCCAAATTCGAAACCTTTCACCGCATTAATAGAAAGCATTGCTTTTCCAAGTTCGGCATGTAATTTATCAAAAACCGGCTCTCCCAATCCTATTGGCACATTTTGAATAACACAAGTCACTACTCCTCCAACTGTATCTCCTTCTTTACGAATTTGTTTAATATAGTCTTCCATGGTAGCTGCCATTGCCTCATCAGGACAACGTACCGGATTGCTTTCGATTTTTGAAAAATCCAATTCCTGATATGGTTTATCCAATGATAATGGACCCACTGCAGAAACATAGGCCTGAATTTTAATATCAGACAACATTTGTTTGGCAATAGCTCCTGCTACTACCCTACTGGCAGTTTCACGAGCTGAACTTCTTCCTCCTCCACGATAATCTCTAAAACCGTATTTTTGATCATACACATAATCAGCATGACTTGGTCGATAATTATCTTTTATATGTGAATAATCGTCTGATTTTTGATTGGTATTTGGTATAATAAAACCAATTGGAGTACCAGTAGTTTTTCCTTCAAAGATTCCAGATAAAAATTGTACAGCATCTGGTTCTTTACGTTGTGTAACTATAGCGGATTGTCCTGGTTTTCTTCTTGACATTTCTAATTCAATTGCATCAAAATCTAATGCAATTCCTGATGGGCAACCATCAATTATTCCCCCTAAAGCTTCACCATGTGATTCTCCAAAAGTTGTTATTCTAAATAGTGTTCCGTAGCTATTTCCTGCCATTATTTTTAATTTTGAACAAATGTAATATTTTAGTTTTAGCTTTAAAAATTAAACATTTAAAGATTTTAAAACTTTATTGCGAAAAACGCACGAATTCTTTACAATAAACCTACTTTTTATTAACCTTAATTTCAAATTGAATCCATATTTACAATGTTAATTTGTAATAAGAATAAAATTTTATATCAATTGAAAAAAAGAAAAATTGAAGTAGTTGTACTCTCAGATGTTCACCTTGGAACTTATGGAAGTCATGCCAAAGAATTATACAACTATCTGTCTTCCATCAAACCTGAAATCCTTGTTTTGAATGGTGATATCATTGATATCTGGCAATTTAGAAAATCCTATTTCCCCAAATCACATCTCAAAGTAATTCAAAAAATAATAAGCTATGCTTCTAAGGGAACTAAAGTCTATTATATCACAGGCAATCATGATGAAATGCTTCGAAAATTTACCGAAATGAATATGGGTAATTTGGTACTGGCAGATAAAGTTGTCTTAGAATTAGACGATAAAAAAGCCTGGATCTTCCACGGAGATGTTTTTGACGCTTCGGTAAATCATGCCAAATGGATTGCCAAATTAGGCGGATTAGGATATGATTATTTAATACTAATGAATCGTTTCTTTAATTGGTGTTTAAAAAAGATAGGTCAGGAACCTTATTCTTTTTCAAAAAAAATAAAAGCCAGTGTAAAAAAAGCGGTCAAACACATTTCGGATTTTGAAGAAACAGCTACCGAATTAGCCATCCAAAACAATTATGATTTCGTTATCTGTGGACATATTCATGAACCGAAAGTTCTTAAAAAAAGTAATAAAAACGGCTCAACGATGTATTTAAACTCAGGAGATTGGGTTGAAAATCTAACCGCTTTAGAATACAATAGAAAAAAATGGAAATTATTTCGTTACGAAGATTCCAAATTATCAGAAAACGAAAGTATTGCCGAAAATGAAGAACTCACTGGAGAGCAGCTCATTGCCTCAATGATTATTCCTAAATAAGTTTTTGTCTTTCGTTTCCGATTAAAAAAATATGGAAATTCTATAAAATATTATAATTATATAATAAATGTTACGTTTAAGAATAATTGTAGATTTGCAAGTAACAAAACTTTATTTATGAAAAAAATCATTTTATCGGCTTTCATGCTAATGGGATTAGCATTTAGCACACAAGCACAAGAAATTTCAAAAAATGCTTTAGGTTTACGTTTAGGAGACAATGACGGTTTTGGAGGAGAGATTTCATACCAAAGAGGATTGTCTGACAACAACCGCTTAGAATTAGATTTAGGATGGAGAAATAACAACAATGTTGACGCCTTTAAATTAACTGGTGTTTACCAATGGGTTTGGAACATTGATGGAAACTTCAACTGGTATGCTGGTGTAGGTGGAGGTTTAGGTAGCTGGAGTATAAAAAACAATACTGTAAATGACAGCGGAACATTCGTTTATGTAGCTGGAGACCTTGGTATTGAATATGGTTTTGACGAAGTACCTATTTTATTGTCGTTAGATATCAGACCTGAATTATACTTCAATTCTGACAAATACAGAACAAATAATTTTGGTCCGGACATCGCTTTAGGAATCAGATACCAATTCTAATTTCACAAAATAATTCTAATAAAAATGCCACTTCAAAAGTGGCATTTTTTTATTGTACTCTTATGGGTTTCTTCGAATTAATCTTAATAACGGTATAAGGATAAGAAATACTTTGGGTGAGCATAGCTCCTGGCTCCGGATTAACCTCTTTTACCTTAATTATAATATTATTTTCTGTTTCGGTTACACTATCAACAGTTATAGAATAACCGCCAGTAGGTTTTTCGCCCATATTAAGAATTACAAAATTTGATTGTTGTAAATCATCTGTACTGATTCTCTTTTTTAACTTTTCATCATTTTGTAACATCTTAATTTCTTTTGGTTCAGTAAGAATCTCATAGAAATTAATATTTCCTCCGCCGTCATTTTGTTCTAATAAAACTTCAAACAAAGGTTTCTTTTCTGGAACTATTGTTGTTGTTTTACAAGAAAACAAGCTTATAATCAATACGAATACCAGAATACATTTTTTCATTTTCAATCTTTTAATCATTATCCGGTTTAGATAATTGTTTGTACTTTTTAGAGTATTTCTTTATTGCTTTTTCGTAAATATCAATATACAAAGGTAAAATATGCTTAATATCAAACTTTTGAGCTACTGACAAAGCATTCTTTTTAAATTGACATAAAACAGTATCATCTCTAAGGATTTTCAAAGCATTCTCGGCCATTTCGTCGATTTCACCAACATTACTTAAATATCCGGAAACCCCATCAAAATTCACCTCTGGCAAACCTCCTGAATTACTGGAAATAACAGGAACTCCCCATGCCATTGCTTCTAATGCAGCCAATCCAAAACTTTCAGTTTCTGATGGTAATAAAAACAAATCCGAATTGCTTAAAATCTTATCGATTTCATTACTATTTCCAAAGAAAATAACCTTATCCAAAATACCTAATTCCTGGCATAAATATTCGGCTTTTTCCTTTTCGGGTCCATCACCTACCATTAATAATTTGGCTGGAATTTGTTGTTGGATTTTATGAAATATTCGAATGATATCCGGAATACGTTTCACCTTTCTAAAATTACTAATATGCGTGATGATACGCTCATCTTTCTTTGCAATTAATGAACGCTGACAAGGACCTGAAAATTCTCTACTCTTATCTAATTCGATAAAATTGGGAATTACATGAATATCTCTTTTAATTTTAAATAACTTATATGTATCGTCTTTTAAACTTTGAGATACCGAAGTCACCACATCCGATTTATTGATACTAAAACTTACGGCTGGTTTATAGTAAGGATGATTACCAACCAAGGTGATATCAGTACCATGTAAAGTAGTAATCATAGGGATTTCGATTCCTTCATTTTTAAGCATTTGCTTAGCCATATAACCTGCATAAGCATGAGGAATTGCATAATGAACGTGTAATAATTCTATCTTATAAAGTTTAACCATATCAACTAATTTACTAGACAAAGCTAATTCATAAGGTTGATAGTGAAACAAAGGGTATTCTGGAACGTTTACTTCATGATAATGCACATTAGGATTTAATAAAGCCAAACGCACTGGTTGACTGTATGTTATAAAATGGACTTCATGTCCTAAACGTGCCAATTCTAATCCTAATTCCGTAGCTACAACGCCACTTCCTCCAAAGGTTGGATAACAAACAATTGCTATTTTCATCTGTAATTTTTAATACGACTAAATTAATAAAAATAAGCATGTTATTTCTTAAAAGAAAACTAAAACTGGCTTAATGACTATTGCTTATTATTTGAATCATCAATAGCCTCATATATAACCGATTGAATATCTTCTCTGATATTTTCTTTTGATAATTTATTCAAAGCTTCATTGGGATAAGTACGATTAGAAAGAAAAACATATACAATTTCTTTTTCAGGATCGGCCCAAGCCATCGTTCCTGTAAAACCTGTATGACCAAAACTGGTCATAGAAGCGCAACCACAAGTAGGTCCTGAATCACCTAATTGAGGTTTATCAAAACCGATACCTCTCCTATTTCCATGCGAACAATAATAACAGTTATTAAAATCATCAAACGTTTGTTCCGAAAAATAACGTTTACCACCATAACTTCCTTTTTGCAAATAGAGCTGCATCATTTTAGCCACATCCATACTATTTGAAAACAAACCTGCATGACCTCCAACTCCTCCTTGCATGGCAGCTCCCATATCATGCACATATCCCTGCACAATCTGATGTCTGAAATAGGTATCTACTTCTGTTGGTACAATACGGTTTTTATCTATTTCCTCAATTGGATTGTACTTCGAATTATTTAAACCCATTGGCTGAAAGAAATTTTCAGAACTTAAAACATCCAGGCGTTTTCCGGTGGTATATTCTAAATAAGCTTTTAAAATCATAAAAGTGAAATCGCTGTATTTGTAAACTCTTTGCGGTAAAAGTTTGCTATTCGCAATAATTTTCAAAATAGTATCCTGATAATCAGTTCGCAAATACATACTATCGGCAATTTTGATTGAATAATTAGCATCAGCCACTTTATGATAATATTGCGCTAAAGGATTTCCTTTTTTATCAATGGTATTTTTATAAAAGGGATACCAAGCTTGCAAACGGGCATAATGCGACAACAATTCTTTAAACGTAATATCCTTTTTATTGGTGTTTTTAAAAATAGGCAACATCGAATCAAGAGGCGTTTCCATATTTATCTTTTTCTGATCGTATTGTTGCATTACATTAGGCAAAGTAGCAATAATTTTCGTCAACGAAGCCAAATCGTAAATATCTGAATTAGAGACTTTTAAATCTTTTTGATACGTCTGATAACCAAATGCTTTTTGATAAATAACCTTTCCTTTTCGGGCAACCAGAATTTGCATCCCCGGAGTCATTTTTCCATTCATTGCCTTCTGGGCAATAACATCAATTTTTGACAAAACTTCCGATTTCATCCCAACATTTTCAGAGGTTGCAAAACCTAAAACATCCAATTCTTCAGTTGTTAAGCCAAAGTTAGCTTTATAATCAGAAGAAACATTTACAGGTAATTTCCCTTTGGAACTTATAGCTCCAAAAATCAATTCGGCTGACACCACTTGAGCAATTAGATTATTTTGATAGGAAACTATCAAAGCTTCCACATTGCTAAAATCTTTTATTTTAAGCAAAGTGAATGGAGAAGCAAAAACATCTAAAATCACCTTATTATTTTGAGCTAAAAAATGAATTTTATTCAAATCTACTGTGGACAAACTATTCTCATAAGAAGATTCATCTGAAGGATGGCAACTAATAATAACAAGGGAAAAAGCTTTTAATTTAGCTTGAAGTGTTTCTAAATTCACCTCTTGAAATTCGGTTATTTCGGTATATTTCTTAAGCGTTTCAACAAAAGAATCACTGGAAGCATCACCTATTTTCACATAAGCAATTTTCTGATTTTCCAGATTTTTAATTGGTAAAAGAGAATCAACATTCTTTAGAACAGTAATTGTATTTTCAGACTGTTCGTATTGTAAAGCTTCCGATTTAGGACTATTCAATCGTTCATAAAAAATTTTTAAGTCATTTAAAGACTGAACAGATGGGATTTCACTCCATTGTGAATCACCCGAATTCACTTTGGAAATTTTCGTTTTTATATCCAAAGTTGTGGCTTGCTTATTCTTTTTTGTTGTACTACAACCAGCCACAAAAAAAAATAAGACATAAAGAACTAAAATCCTGATGTCTGTATTTTTCATAAAAGAATATTTTAATTTGTTTTAAAAGAAACGGCTATGCCAGCTGTCCATTGCGGGAACTTCCCATGAATCATTATATTCCTGAATGGTATTAATCAAATTATTAAATACAATTGTATTTTCGGTAACCGCTTTATCCTTTACCATTTTCTTGAAATCAATCAATGGTTTGTGAGCGATATGTTCTCCTAACTTGAAAGTTACATTCATTTTATCCAATAAATCAACTCCGTACTTTTGTTCCAATTTTTGAATAAAAGCAACCGAAGCATCGATTGAACATCCTGTAGCAGCCTGAACTTCCTGATTCACGGCAATAATAATGAAACGATTGTATTTTAATTGATAAGAAGCTTCCAAACTAGTTCCATGTGCAGACCATCCGTTTAAAAACAACTCTAAATCTTTTTCAATTTCAGAAAACTCGGCATCCGAAAACTTTCTATTTGATTGATAAATCCAAATTCTGGAATCTTCCGGTAAATTTTCAAATGGTACGTACATATTTTTATTTTTTATTGTGTATTATACTTAAAATGAAGAAACCAAACCAAAACCTAGCTGTTTTCCATCATAATAAGGAAGAAAGGCTGACTTTCTATTTTTATGTTTTTTTGACGAAAGTAAATCATTTACTGTTGGGTATAACCAATAGGCTGCTTTAGCACTCAGAATACCTATTCCCGCCCCTGCCACTACATCAGTTAACCAGTGACGATTGTTATACATTCTAAAAGCTCCCGTTCCAGCTGCAACGGCATATCCTGCAATTCCATACCAAGGGGAAACTTCTTTATACTCCTGAAACATTAATTCTGCTCCCATGAAAGCGGTAGCCGTATGTCCTGAAGGGAAAGAATTAAAATTAGAACCATCAGGTCTTTCAATCTTTGTTGTTTTTTTTAGCGCTTCCACGGTTACCCCCATAATCAAATAAGAAGTGGCTAAAATGATGGTTTTATCTCTAAAATTATTTTTGCTTTTCACACCAAATGCACTTAAAGCATAAATAGATGCTGCAGGGACATATTGGAAAAAATCATCTATCGTAAACTTATGATCAATATTTTCCTGAACTTCTTCTCTAACTTCTGAATTAATAGCTTTTAAAAAATCACTATGTAATCCCACTACTCCATACGTTATTAAAGCCACAGGAATAATCAATTGTTTTTTATTGAATTGTAATTGCTCTGCTGATTTAACTGCTAAAGTATCTACTTTTTTATCGACACTATTATCCTGAGCATGTAAACC
The DNA here is from genome assembly GCA_023253295.1 of Flavobacterium sp. Classification (GTDB taxonomy): domain Bacteria; phylum Bacteroidota; class Bacteroidia; order Flavobacteriales; family Flavobacteriaceae; genus Flavobacterium. The sequence continues at coordinate 10,306 of JALRGZ010000125.1, read as the reverse complement.
AAAACTCAAAAATAACAGCAGAAAAAAAATAGCTTTTTTAAAAATCATTTTAGAATTTGAATTAAAGTCAAATCTTACAAATCCTGAGCATTAGCAATCAATTCGGCAATATCCATTACCTTGACATCAGATTCTTTTTCTTTATGTTTAATTCCATCTGTCATCATGGTATTACAAAACGGACATCCAGTAGCAATAATATCCGGAGTGGTTTCAAGTGCGTCTTCTGTTCTTTCAATGTTAATTTCTTTGTTTCCTTTTTCAGCATCTTTAAACATCTGAGCGCCACCGGCACCACAACACAATCCATTGGCTTTAGAACGTTTCATTTCAACTAACTCCACATCCAATTTTTCAATTAAATCTCTTGGTGCTTCATAAACTTTATTCGCTCTTCCTAAATAACAAGGATCATGGAAAGTGATTTTCTTACCTTTAAACTGACCACCTTCAATTCGTAATCGACCATCATTCAATAAGGATTTCAAAAATTCTGTATGATGCACTACTTCGTATTGTCCGCCTAATTCAGGGTATTCATTTTTTAAAGTATTAAAACAGTGCGGACAAGCCGTAACAATCTTTTTGGCTTCATAAGCATTTAGCACTTCGATATTCATCATGGCCTGCATTTGAAACAAAAATTCGTTTCCTGCTCTTTTTGCAGGATCTCCGGTACAACTTTCTTCAGTTCCAAGAACTGCAAAAGGAACATTGGCATTATTCAATATTCGTACAAAAGCTTTGGTAATTTTCTTGGCTCTATCGTCAAAACTTCCTGCACAACCTACCCAAAATAAAACTTCAGGTTGTTTTCCTTGGGCCAGCATTTCTGCCATTGTAGGTACTATCAAATTTTCTGACATTTTTTTATGTTTATTGTTGGTAGTTTGTGGTTTATTGTTTGTTGAAAAATAGATTCCATCCATAAACAACAAACCAATAACTACAAACCAATTATAATTCGTTTTTCCAATTCAATCGGTCTTGTTGATTGTATGGCCATGGCGCTCCATTATTCTCCACATTGGTCATCATGTTATTCAATGCAGCCGGAGCAGCACTTTGCTCCATCACTAAATAACGACGCATATCCATAATAATTGATAACGGACTGATGCTTACCGGACATTCTTCCACGCAAGCATTACAAGAAGTACAAGCCCAAAGTTCTTCGGGAGTGATATAATCATTCAACAATGACTTATTATCCGGAACAAAAACACCTTTATTAGCATCAATGTTTCTACCTACTTCTTCCATTCTGTCACGGGTATCCATCATAATTTTACGTGGAGATAATTTTTTACCCGTAGTATTCGCCGGACAAACCGAAGTACATCTACCACATTCGGTACAAGTATAGGCGTTTAACAACTGTACCCAGTTTAAATCTTGTATATCACTTGCACCAAATTTAGCAGGAACTTCAGCACCTTCAGCTGCAGCTGCAAATGGATCGGCATTAGGATCCATCATCAATTTTACTTCTTTAGTAACAGCTTCTAAATTATCAAATTCTCCCAGTGGTTTTAAATTAGCAAAATATGTATTTGGGAAAGCCAATAGAATATGAAGGTGTTTAGAGAAATACAGATAATTCATAAATGCTAAAATACCAACAATGTGCATCCACCAAAACAATTCATACATCATAGCAACTGCATCACTATTTACACCATCAAATAATGGAGCTAAAAACTGACTGATAGGAAATGCTCCTGCCTTGATAAAATGAGAATAACCTCCTGAAACATTTTGTAAATGTGAATCGGAAGCATTCATGAACAAAAACAAAAACATTAAAATGGTTTCAAAATACAAAATGTAGTTGGCATCACTTTTAGGGAATCCATTTAAATCCGAATTCACAAAACGTTTTAAACGAATTACATTTCTTCGTAACCAAAAAACAGTAACCGAAACAATAACCAATAAGGCTAAAATTTCAAAAGAAGCAATTAAGACATTATAAAAAGAACCTAGAAAAGCAAAGATGCGATGTGTTCCAAACAATCCATCAATAATGATTTCCAACAATTCGATATTAATGATAATAAAACCAGCATAAACTATAATGTGTAGGATTCCGGCAATGGGTCTTCTAACCATTTTAGATTGCCCTAAAGCAATCATAGCCATGTTTTTCCATCGTTGTTTTGAATTATCTTTTCTATCGACATCAATACCCAGATTGATATTTCGGTAGATTTTTTTGATATTCGATATAAAATATCCAAAACCAATAATCAGGACTATCGCAAATAATATATTGTCTAAATAACTCATCGAATATTATTTTTTAGCTTTCGAAATAGTATCGTTTGGTCCTTTGTAAGGCTTGTTTTTCTTACCAAAAAGAGAAACATTCACATATCTTGTAGGATATAAACGTACATCTTGAAGTAACAATTCTAATTCTCTGGATGTATTTGATAAATTGTTGTAAAAAGCTTCATCTTTCAATAATTTACCCATACTTCCATCACCTGCTTCAAGACCGGCCATAATTCCGTTTACTTTAGCAAGAGTAGTATTCAAACTTTTAACTGTTTTTCCTAAGTCGGCTTTGTTCAAAGAATCAGAAATTTTAGAAAAGTTATTTGATATCTTATTAAAATTAGATACCATACCACCAATTTGCGTTTTATTATCGGCAATTAAAGAATTCACTCCTGCAGAAGCCTGGTGAAATTGTTCCATAGTTTTGCTTAATTCAGCTAAACTTTTCTTTAAATTATCTTGAGTATTTTTATCAAGAACATTGTTAATAGCTGTTAGCATTTTATCAGCATTCACTAACAATTTTTCAATTTTATCCTGAAGAGGAACTAACTTATTACTCAAAGATTCCGTCATTCCTAAACGAACTTTCCCTTCTAACTTATCACCTTGCTCAACAACCGTTTTATCTGAAAAATCAGCTTCGATAGCAATTTGTTTTCCTCCAATAAATCCTGGTTCATAAATTGTAGCCAAGCTTTTTTTAGAAATTGGAAAATCGGTTTTAATTTGCATTTCAACCAATAATTTTCCGTTAGAAGGATTAATAGAAATTTGTTCAATCTTACCAATAACTAAACCATTAATAGTTACTGCTGCTGAAGGTGCTAAACCTTCTACACTATCATATTCGGCATATAATGTTGTATAACTATTAAAAAGGTCTCGCCCTTTTAAAAAACTGTATCCCCAAATAAATAATAATATTGCTGAGATTACTAAAATCGCAGTCTTAATTTCTCTTGTTAGTTTCAAAATATAAGTATTTTATGCAAATTTAATATAAATATTAGAACTTGTGTTTATTTAATTGCATCCTGAATGTCGATTTTAGTACCATTCTTGTATGCAATTAAAAATGCCGAATTATAGCCCTTTGCCTTAGCCTCATCCAAAAGCCTCTTTGACTCCTCATAATCAGCAGTTTCACCATACATATATCTATAATTCTTACCTAAAGCTTCCATCGTAATATTTGTTAATCCTTTGAAATTTTTTGGAGCCAACGCTAATTTTCTACTGCTAACAGCAAGTTGAACTTTAAAAACAACATCTGAATTAGATGGATTAGAACTACTTTTTTTAGCATCTACAGAATTTCCAATCGTTGATTTAATGTTATCTTGATTTGAATTTTCTGTATCATGCTCTTGAATTCTTTGAGAAGGTTTTATTAAAGGTTCTGAATCGCCTCCACCAAAATATTCGCTTTTATAGCTAATTATTGCTTTTGCAATGGCTCTTGCAATATCATTTTGACCTTCTTCAGAATCTAAAATATTACCTTCGGTATAATTTGAAATAAAACCTGTTTCAATCAAAACTCTTGGCATATAAGCCTTATGCAAAACCATATATGGTGCCTGTTTTACCCCACCTCCTCTAATTTTTTTTCCTAATGTCTCAAATTCATTTTCAATTTTACTGGCCAAAGAAATACTATTATCTAAATATTCTTCCTGCATCAACGTAAAACCAATCATTGTTTCAGGTGAATTTGGATCAAAACCTTCGTATTTTCTCTGATAATCTTTTTCTAAAGTAATAACCGAATTCTCTCTTTTAGCCGCTTCTAAGTTAGAAGCAACTTTAGTCATCCCCATTACATAGGTCTCGGTTCCATCTGCCGCAGTGTTTCTATTTGCATTACAATGAACAGAAACAAATATATCTGCATTAGCTCTGTTAGCAATATTTGCTCTTTCAACTAAATCAATAAAAACATCTGTTTTACGAGTATAAATAACATCTATATTAGGATTTTGCTCTAATATTTTACCCACTTTAAGTACAATCGCCAAGTTTATATTTTTTTCGACATGACCATTATAAGAGGCCCCAAAATCATGTGCTCCGTGACCCGCATCAAGAGTTACCTTAAAATTACCTGACTGACTATAAACAGAACCACTAACCAGAAACATTATAGTCAACAATAAAACATATGCTATTTTAACAACTTTATCCATTAAATTACAAATTAGTTAATTGCTATTGAATAACAACTATTTCTTTTTCTTCATTTTTACCTTGCTTGATTTCTACTACAAAAGCTTCTAAATATCCCGCTTTTCTCGCTTCTTGTTGCATTTTTTTAGCATCATCCAAATTTGAAGTTTCACCATACATATACTTATATAAGGTACCAACATTAATACAAGATATATTTTTCAAGCCTTTAAAATTCCTTGAATTTAAATCTAGTTTTCTTGAACTGGCAGCAAGTTGAACTTTGTATATAGAACTCCTAAAAGAACTTACATTCTTTGATGATTCTTCGGTATTTTTAGTTTTATTAGATAAATCTTCTTTATAAACAGAACTAACACTCCCCTCTTTTCTTACCCCAAAATACTTGTTTTTGTAGTTCAGAATTGCCTCGGAAATTTGTTTTGCCATTTTTATCTGTCCTTCTTCAGTATTCAAAAAGCTTCCTTCTGATTTATTTGATAAAAAACCCAATTCAATTAAAACACCAGGCATATAAGAAGCATCGAGAACCCATAAAGGTTGCTGTTTTATTCCTCTTGAGTTTCTTCCTAAATTATTTGTAAAATTATTCTGTATTTCAGAAGCTAAATTAATACTGCTATTCAAGTTTTCTTCTTGCATAATAGTCAAACCTATCAAAGACTCCGGTTTATTAGGGTCAAAACCTTGATATTTTTGCTTATAATTATCTTCTAGTAAAATAACTGAATTTTCTTTTTTAGCAACTTCTAAATTCATATCATGCCTTGACATTCCCATAACAAACGTTTCAGTCCCGTGAGGAACACCATTTTTTACCGAATTACAATGTATCGATACAAATAAATTTGCATTGGCATTATTCGCTAGCTTTGGTCTATTGGCTAATTCAATAAACACATCTGAAGTTCTGGTATAAATAACTTTAATACTTTTTTCTTTCTCCAGAAATTGCCCTAATTTTAATACTGTTTTAAGTGCTATTTCTTTTTCTACAAATCCATGATAAGAATTTCCCGGATCTTTGCCACCATGGCCAGCATCCAAAACTACTGTAAAAACATCTTTATTTTGAGAATTTACTGAACTATAGGACAACAACAATAAGAATGTAATTAAAATAAAGTTCCTATAATTGAATTTCATTTTTAAAGTTAATTTTAATTAAACACTACGACTAGAATCTGATTATTTGACTATTTTTGACGAAAAATAATCAGTAAGTTTGACACTTCAAAAAACAAGCCATAATTTTACAAAAATAGTATTTATACCTTTGCATACAAACTTATTTCATATCGTTTTATTATCATTTTTCCTAACATTTGGAGCATCTGATATATACTCACAAGATATTTCTAAAAAAACAAAAACCATTTCTGCTAAACCACAAAAAAACAAAGAAAAACTTAGCAAAGAAACTCAACTCACTGTAAGTGACTCTATAAAAAAAGAAAGAGACAGTATAAAAGTTGACAGCTTAAAACCTAAAAAAGCATTTTTAGAAGGAAAAGTAAAATATAAAGCAACTAATTATGCTAAAATAGACCAAAAGCGCAAATTAATTACACTATACGACAACGCCGAACTATACTACCAAGATATCGAACTAAAATCAGGTATTATAGTAATGGATTATGAAAAAAACGAAGTATATGCTGGTCGAATTAAAGATTCTTTAGGCAAATACACACAATATCCTAACTTCAAACAAGGAACAAATGTAGTAGAGCCCGACTCGATTCGGTTTAATTTTAAAACTAAAAAAGCATTAATCTGGAATTCAAAATCAGATCAGGGAGAATTCAATGTAAAAGCTGCCATAACCAAAAAGGAAAACGATTCTGTTTACTTTTTAAAGGGAGCCCGTTTTACCACCTCTTCCAATAAAGAAAATCCGGAATATTATTTCAGGACCTCAAAAGTTAAATTTATTCCAGGTAAAAAAGTAATCACTGGATTAACAAACTTAGTCATTGCCGATGTTCCTACTCCTATCGCTTTACCTTTTGCTTATTTTCCAATGAACAAAGAAACCAGTGTTTCGGGATTAATATTACCTAGTTATAATGATTCCAATACTCGTGGATTCTCTTTACAAAACGGAGGGTATTATTTTGCTTTAAGCGATCATTATGATTTGACTGTTTTAGGAGATTATTATACCAATGGAAGTTACGGGATGCGTTTTGAATCCTCTTACGCCAAAAGATATAAATTCAGAGGAAATATAAATGTTCGTTTTGAAAATCTCATCACAAGTGAAAGAGGTTATCCTGATTATTCTAAACAAAACATTTACAACATTCAATGGTCACATTCCAGAGATACTAAAGCTAATCCAAACTCCAACTTCTCGGCTTCGGTAAACTTAGGAAGTAGTAAATACTTTAAGCAATCCATCAATCAATCCAATGTAGGTTCATCTCTGAACAACACTTTAAGTTCATCAATTTCCTACTCAAAGACTTTTAATATTGTTCCTCAGGCACGATTATCATTGACTGCAACCCATTCGCAAAACACACAAACCGAATCCATCAATATGACACTTCCTACTTTGCAATTTAGCTTAGACCGAATGTATCCTTTTGTTGGAAAAGATGGTGTAAAAAAAGGATTCTTTAAAAATATCAATTTACAATATAATTTAAACGGTCGAAATTACATCAATACAACCGATTCTTTATTTTTCAAGCCTCAAATGTTCAAGGATGCTAAGGTAGGTTTCCAACACAGCATTCCACTGAGTACTAATTTTAAATTATTCAAATACTTTAGCGCGACCACTTCTGCTAATTATGAAGAAGTTTGGTACACTAAAACTATCCGAAGAGCTTACGATACTGAACAAAATACTGTAGTTACACGAGACGTAAATGGATTTGATGCGTTTAGAACTTATAATTTTTCGGCTAGCTTAGGAACTACTGTATACGGAACATTTAAATTTGGTGATGATAAAAAAATTCAAGCAATTAGACACGTAATCCGTCCCTCTTTTTCTTATTCGTACACACCTAGCTTTGAAAAATATTACGACACTTATTCTTCTGATGCCAGTGGTAAAATGGATAAACAATACACTCGTTTTGAAGGTGGTATTTTTGGAGCTCCGGGATTAAGTAATTCTAACATACTTGGAATAACAGTTAGCAATACATTTGAAGCTAAAGTCACCGATAGAGACACTACAAAAACAGAACCTAAGAAAGTGATGTTGTTAAACAACTTAAACTTCTCTACCAGTTATAATTTGAATGCCGACGGAGTTACATCATTAGCATGGTCTCCGGTACGAGTAAGTACAGGAGCTCAATTTTTTAATAACAAATTAAACACTAATTTAGCCGCTACCTTAGATCCTTATGCTATTGATAATTCCGGACAAAGAATCAATAAATACAACATAGACAACGGTGGTAGTTTGTTTAGAATGACCAGTGCCAACATTACCTTAAACTACGCCTTATCCAGTAAAGATAAAGACAATAAAAAGGATAAAAACAAAGAATCTCAAACCACAAGAAATGGGGGGCGTGAAGACGACTTATTTGGTACCGCTACCGATTTGAACGACAATAGAAAGAGCATGTTTGATGGCAGTGAAGAAGAAGGAGAAGATACTATATCGGAATTTTTTCGTTCTAAAATCCCTTGGGATATGACATTTGCATATTCATTCACTTATAGCAACAACGCACGTGAAAATAAAATCTCTGGAAATTCATTAATGATTTCAGCTAATACTGACCTAACTCCTAAATGGAAAGTAGGAATTTCTACAGGTTATGACTTTGTTCAAAAAGGAGTAACCTATACGCAATTACGTTTTGAGCGCGATTTAGCAAGCTGGAGAATGAGTTTTAACTGGACTCCTTTTGGAACCAACGCAAACTGGAACTTCTTCATCGGAATTAAATCAGGCATCCTAAGCGATATTAAATGGGAAAAACGCAACTATTCTAATCGATAGTTACATTTCGTAATTTAAAACAATCATTCAACTTCATATTTAAATCATAAGCTTATGAAAAAAATAATTTTTACAGAAAACGCACCAGCTCCTATCGGTCCTTACAATCAAGCTGTGCTTACAGGAAATATGCTTTACACTTCCGGACAAATTGCAATTAACCCAACAGATGGAAACTTAGTTACTTCAAGTATCGAAGCCGAAACAAAACAGGTTATGGAAAACGTAAAAGCTATATTAGAAGCTGCAGGAATGACTTTTGAAAACGTGATTAAATCAACTATTTTCATCATGAACATGAATGATTTTGGAGCGATAAACACCGTTTACGGTTCTTATTTTAACGAAAAAACCGCTCCAGCTCGTGAAACGGTTCAAGTGGCTTGTTTGCCAAAAAATGTAAATATTGAAATTTCGGTAATTGCTACAATCTAGTTGCAATTGCATCTAACAATAATTGAGCTGTTGCCTCATTAGTTGCTAACGGCACATTATGTACATCACATACACGAACTAGCATATTAACATCCGGTTCGTGTGGGTGACTGGACAAAGGATCTTTAAAAAAGAATACCATTTGTGTTTTCCCTTCTGCTACTCGCGCAGCAATTTGAGCATCACCTCCTAATGGTCCGGAAAGTAATTTCAACACTTTAAAACCAGCCTTTTCTGCCCTACCTCCTGTTGTTCCAGTTGCTATTAACTGAACACTTTCTCTGGATAAAACATCTATATTTTTATTTAAAAATTGAACCATGTCAACTTTTTTCCCATCATGTGAAATGATTGCTATTTCCATAATTTTATTGATTAGCTACGTGATACGAAATTAAACCATCAATAGGCCTTCTCAATACATTTCCTAATTCTAAATTGTATTTATCAAAAGCATGTTGCAATTCATCTCTTAAATAATAAGCAATAGAACCTACAAAGTGTACCGGAACTTCATAACAATTTTCGTATTGCATCACATAATTTTTCACAAATGACTTCATTCCTTTACGAATGATTTTTTGGCAAAATTCAGTGTCTTTATGTTGAATTAGGAATTTAGCAAAAGTGGCTAAATAAGCATTAGGATTTTCTTCTTTATATAATTTATTTTTAATAAAATCAGGATCGACATTGTACTCTTTTTCAAATTCAATAGCTAATTCCTTAGGCATTTTATTAAAATAGTATTTTCTAATTAATTCTTTTCCATAAACATTTCCGCTAGAATCATCCATAACAATATATCCTAGTGATTGTACTTTTTGATGCAATACTTTACCATCAAAATAACTGCAATTTGAACCTGTTCCTAGAATACAAACGATAGCCTTTTGGTCTTTTGGAGTTGTTGCATACACTGCTGCATAAGTATCTTCCTCAACAACAATTTGAGCGTTTGGAAAATAATCTTCAAAAACTTCTTTTAAAGCTTTTTTCATTCTGTCGGTTCCACAACCTGCACCATAGAAATACAAATGAGACGCTAACTTTTTATTTTGTTGAATATCAAAACGATCGTCAAGACGTTCAATAATTTGATCTCCTTCTAAAATTTCAGGATTCAATCCTAAGGTTTGGGTTGTAAACAATATTTTCCCGTGATCATCTATGGCAATCCAATCGGCTTTAGTAGAACCACTATCAACTATTAATTTCATTCGATCTTTTTTAGAGTTTTTAGTTTTAGTTTTAGATTTCTATCTGAATTATAGTCCAATATAACTCAATTCGTTTAGTATAAAAAATAAAAGTCCCGTTAATTTTCATAACGGGACTTTATAATTGGGAGATTTATTATTTTAATCCAGCGATGTGAACTGATAAATCGATTAATTTGCTTGAGTATCCGTACTCGTTATC